>NZ_JBQZXC010000070.1:0-19265 GCF_053555815.1 Shigella sp. SIG6
CATCGCTGGCAGGTTTTTTATGACTAAAAAACGAAATTAATCGTCTTTCGGTGCGCGGTTGGCGCGGCGACGATCGTTTTCCGTCAGGTGACGTTTACGAATACGGATAGAGGTCGGAGTCACTTCTACCAGTTCGTCATCATCGATGAACTCCAGAGCTTGTTCCAGAGTCATGCGGATAGGCGGAACCAGAACAACAGCTTCGTCAGTACCGGAAGCACGCATGTTGGTCAGTTTCTTACCGGTCAGGCAGTTTACAGTCAGGTCGTTAGAGCGGCTATGAATACCGATAATCTGACCTTCGTAAACTTCTGCACCGTGACCGAGGAACAGCTTACCGCGATCCTGCAGACCGAACAGCGCGAACGCGACAGCTTTACCCTGACCGTTAGAGATCAGTACACCGTTCTGACGCTGACCCACTTCGCCCGGACGTACGTCGTCGTAGTGGCTGAAGGTGGAGTACAGCAGACCAGTACCGGAAGTCATGGTCATGAACTCAGAACGGAAGCCAATCAGACCACGGCTTGGGATCACGTAGTCGAGACGTACGCGGCCTTTACCGTCTGGATTCATGTTTTTCAGGTCGCCTTTACGTTCGCCCAGCGCCTGCATCACAGAACCCTGATGCTGTTCTTCAACGTCCAGCGTCACGTTTTCATACGGCTCTTGTTTACGACCGTCGATTTCACGGAAGATTACTTTCGGACGGGATACCGCCAGTTCGAAGCCTTCACGACGCATGTTTTCGATAAGAACAGAGAGGTGCAGTTCACCACGACCAGAAACGCGGAACGCATCGGCGTCTTCGGTTTCTTCTACGCGCAGCGCAACGTTGTGTACCAGTTCTTTGTTCAGACGATCGAGGATCTGACGAGACGTTACGAACTTACCTTCTTTACCGCAGAACGGCGAGGTGTTAACGCAGAAGAACATAGAAACGGTCGGCTCATCAACGGAGAGTGCCGGCAGCGCTTCAACGTTTTGCGTGTCGCAAACGGTGTCAGAAATGTTCAGTTCGCCCAGGCCCGTGATCGCCACGATATCGCCAGCTTCCGCCAGATCGGTTTCGATACGTTCCAGACCGAGGTGGCCCAGCACTTTACCGACTTTCGCGTTACGGGTTTTGCCTTCGCTATCGATGATAGTAACCTGCTGGTTCGGCTTCACTTTACCACGCTTGATGCGGCCAATGCCGATAACGCCAACATAGCTGTTGTAATCGAGCTGAGAAATCTGCATCTGGAACGGACCGTCAAGGTCAACGTCCGGCGCAGGAACGTGGTCAACAATCGCCTGATACAGCGGGGTCATGTCTTCCGCCATATCTTCATGGTCCAGACCCGCGATACCGTTCAGCGCAGAAGCGTAAACGATCGGGAAGTCCAGCTGCTCGTCGGTCGCGTCGAGGTTAACGAACAGATCGAATACCTGATCCACAACCCAATCAGGACGCGCGCCAGGGCGGTCAACTTTGTTGATAACAACAATCGGCTTCAGGCCGTAAGCAAACGCTTTTTTGGTTACGAAGCGCGTTTGCGGCATCGGGCCGTCAAATGCGTCAACCACCAGCAGCACTGAGTCTACCATGGACATTACACGTTCAACTTCACCACCGAAGTCGGCGTGCCCCGGGGTATCAACGATGTTGATACGGTAATCATTCCATTTGATAGCGGTGTTTTTCGCGAGGATGGTAATCCCACGCTCTTTCTCCAAATCGTTGGAGTCCATCACGCGCTCTTGGGTTTCGGCACGAGAGTCGAACGTACCGGATTGTTGGAGCAGCTTGTCTACCAGGGTGGTTTTACCATGGTCTACGTGCGCGATGATGGCGATATTACGCAATTTTTCGATCACAACTTTGCCTCAGGCATTAGAAATAGCGCGTTATTGTACACGGATTAATCGCACTACAAAACAGGATCACAAACATCCTCCGCAAACAAGTATTGCAGAGTCCCTTTGTGATCGCTTTCACGGAGCATAAAAAGGGTTATCCAAAGGTCATTGCACCAATATGGTGCTTAATGTTTCCATTGAAGCACTATATTGGTGCAACATTCACATCATGGTGCAGCCCTTTTGCACGATGTTAAGCATGATAACGCCTTTTAGGGGCAATTTAAAAGTTGGCACAGATTTCGCTTTATCTTTATTTACGGCGACACGGCCAAAATAATTGCAGATTTCGTTACCACGACGACAATGACCAATCCAGGAGAGTTAAAGTATGTCCGCTGAACACGTACTGACGATGCTGAACGAGCACGAAGTGAAGTTTGTTGATTTGCGCTTCACCGATACCAAAGGTAAAGAACAACACGTCACTATCCCTGCTCATCAGGTGAATGCTGAATTCTTCGAAGAAGGCAAAATGTTTGACGGCTCCTCGATTGGCGGCTGGAAAGGCATTAACGAATCCGACATGGTGCTGATGCCAGACGCATCCACCGCAGTGATTGACCCGTTCTTCGCCGACTCCACCCTGATTATCCGTTGCGACATCCTTGAACCTGGCACCCTGCAAGGCTATGACCGTGACCCGCGCTCTATTGCGAAGCGCGCCGAAGATTACCTGCGTTCCACTGGCATTGCCGACACCGTACTGTTCGGGCCAGAACCTGAATTCTTCCTGTTCGATGACATCCGTTTCGGATCATCTATCTCCGGTTCCCACGTTGCTATCGACGATATCGAAGGCGCATGGAACTCCTCCACCCAATACGAAGGTGGTAACAAAGGTCACCGTCCGGCAGTGAAAGGCGGTTACTTCCCGGTTCCGCCGGTAGACTCTGCTCAGGATATTCGTTCTGAAATGTGTCTGGTGATGGAACAGATGGGTCTGGTGGTTGAAGCCCATCACCACGAAGTAGCGACTGCTGGTCAGAACGAAGTGGCTACCCGCTTCAATACCATGACCAAAAAAGCTGACGAAATTCAGATCTACAAATATGTCGTGCATAACGTAGCGCACCGCTTCGGTAAAACCGCGACCTTTATGCCAAAACCGATGTTCGGTGATAACGGCTCCGGTATGCACTGCCACATGTCTCTGTCTAAAAACGGCGTTAACCTGTTCGCAGGCGACAAATACGCAGGTCTGTCTGAGCAGGCGCTGTACTACATTGGCGGCGTAATCAAACACGCTAAAGCGATTAACGCCCTGGCAAACCCGACCACCAACTCTTATAAGCGTCTGGTCCCGGGCTACGAAGCACCGGTAATGCTGGCTTACTCTGCGCGTAACCGTTCTGCGTCTATCCGTATTCCGGTGGTTTCTTCTCCGAAAGCACGTCGTATCGAAGTACGTTTCCCGGATCCGGCAGCTAACCCGTACCTGTGCTTTGCTGCCCTGCTGATGGCCGGTCTTGATGGTATCAAGAACAAGATCCATCCGGGCGAAGCCATGGACAAAAACCTGTATGACCTGCCGCCAGAAGAAGCGAAAGAGATCCCACAGGTTGCAGGCTCTCTGGAAGAAGCACTGAACGAACTGGATCTGGACCGCGAGTTCCTGAAAGCCGGTGGCGTGTTCACGGATGAAGCGATCGATGCGTACATCGCTCTGCGTCGCGAAGAAGATGACCGCGTGCGTATGACTCCGCATCCGGTAGAGTTTGAGCTGTACTACAGCGTCTAATAGTTGAAGTTGTACTACCCGGCGCACAACGCCGGGATTTAGTTGCCGTGGAAACTTTCAGCCCATCTCTGCATGGGCTTTTTTCTCCGTCAATTCTCTGATGCTTCGCGCTTTTTATCCGTAAAAAGCTATAATGCACTAAAATGGTGCAACCTGTTCAGGAGACTGCTTTATGGCAACAGGCACGCAGCCCGATGCTGGGCAGATCCTCAACTCGCTGATTAACAGTATTTTGTTAATTGATGACAATCTGGCGATCCATTACGCCAACCCCGCCGCGCAACAACTGCTCGCCCAAAGCTCCCGCAAATTGTTTGGTACGCCGTTACCGGAACTGTTGAGCTACTTCTCATTAAATATCGAGCTGATGCAAGAAAGTCTGGAGGCGGGGCAAGGCTTTACCGATAACGAAGTGACGCTGGTCATCGATGGTCGCTCGCATATCCTTTCTGTGACGGCCCAGCGTATGCCGGACGGCATGATCCTGCTGGAGATGGCACCGATGGATAACCAGCGCCGCTTAAGCCAGGAACAACTACAACATGCTCAACAAGTAGCTGCCCGTGATTTAGTGCGCGGCCTGGCACATGAGATTAAAAATCCGCTTGGCGGTTTACGTGGCGCGGCGCAGTTACTCAGCAAAGCGTTACCTGACCCATCACTACTCGAATATACCAAAGTGATTATCGAACAGGCGGACCGGCTGCGAAATTTGGTCGACCGTCTGTTGGGGCCGCAGCTGCCCGGTACGCGCGTTACCGAAAGTATTCACAAAGTGGCTGAACGCGTGGTAACGCTGGTGTCGATGGAACTGCCGGACAACGTGCGGTTGATTCGTGATTACGATCCCAGCCTGCCGGAACTGGCGCACGACCCGGATCAAATTGAACAGGTCTTGCTGAATATTGTGCGCAATGCGCTACAGGCGCTGGGGCCGGAAGGCGGTGAAATCATTCTGCGTACCCGCACCGCGTTTCAACTGACCTTACACGGCGAGCGCTACCGGCTGGCGGCGCGGATTGATGTGGAAGATAACGGGCCGGGCATTCCGCCTCATTTGCAGGATACGCTGTTTTACCCGATGGTCAGCGGCCGCGAAGGTGGCACCGGGCTTGGCTTATCCATCGCCCGTAATTTGATTGATCAGCATTCAGGCAAAATTGAATTTACCAGTTGGCCAGGTCATACCGAGTTCTCGGTTTACCTGCCTATCAGGAAATAAAGGTGACGTTTATGCAACGAGGGATAGTCTGGGTAGTCGATGACGATAGTTCCATCCGTTGGGTGCTTGAACGTGCGCTCGCTGGAGCGGGTTTAACCTGTACGACATTTGAGAACGGCGCGGAAGTACTGGAGGCGCTGGCGAGCAAAACGCCGGATGTGCTGCTTTCAGATATCCGTATGCCGGGAATGGACGGGCTGGCGCTGCTCAAGCAGATTAAACAGCGCCATCCAATGCTTCCGGTCATCATTATGACCGCACATTCCGATCTGGATGCTGCCGTCAGCGCCTATCAACAAGGGGCGTTTGATTATCTGCCCAAACCGTTTGATATCGACGAAGCAGTGGCGCTGGTTGAGCGCGCTATCAGTCATTACCAGGAACAGCAGCAGCCGCGTAATATTCAGCTTAACGGCCCAACGACCGATATCATCGGCGAAGCGCAAGCCATGCAGGACGTGTTCCGTATTATCGGTCGGCTTTCGCGTTCTTCTATTAGCGTGCTGATTAACGGCGAATCCGGCACCGGTAAAGAACTGGTCGCTCATGCCCTGCATCGCCACAGTCCGCGCACCAAAGCGCCGTTTATCGCGCTGAATATGGCAGCTATCCCAAAAGATTTGATCGAATCAGAACTGTTTGGCCACGAGAAAGGCGCGTTTACTGGCGCGAATACCATTCGTCAGGGGCGTTTTGAACAGGCCGATGGCGGCACGTTATTTCTCGACGAAATTGGTGATATGCCGCTGGATGTGCAGACGCGTTTGCTGCGCGTGCTGGCAGACGGTCAGTTTTATCGCGTTGGCGGCTATGCGCCGGTGAAAGTGGATGTGCGGATTATCGCTGCCACTCACCAGAATCTTGAACAGCGGGTGCAGGAAGGTAAGTTCCGTGAGGATCTGTTCCACCGCCTGAACGTTATCCGCGTTCATCTGCCGCCGCTGCGCGAACGTCGGGAAGATATTCCCCGTCTGGCGCGCCATTTTTTACAGGTTGCCGCGCGCGAACTGGGCGTAGAAGCGAAGTTGCTGCATCCGGAAACCGAAGCTGCTCTGACGCGTCTGGCGTGGCCAGGCAACGTGCGCCAGCTGGAAAACACCTGCCGCTGGCTAACGGTGATGGCCGCCGGGCAGGAAGTGTTGATTCAGGATTTGCCCGGCGAACTGTTTGAATCAACGGTTGCGGAGAGTACTTCGCAAATGCAACCGGACAGTTGGGCGACACTTTTAGCGCAGTGGGCAGACAGAGCGCTGCGTTCCGGTCATCAAAATCTGCTTTCCGAAGCGCAGCCAGAGCTGGAGCGGACGTTACTGACGACCGCGTTGCGACATACGCAGGGGCATAAACAGGAAGCGGCGCGGCTACTCGGCTGGGGCCGCAACACTCTGACGCGTAAGTTAAAAGAGCTGGGGATGGAGTGATTCACGGCTTGTGTGTAAAGATTGATTATTGAGCGCAAATTGCTGGTATTTTGCGCTTTACTGTTCCGATAAGTTCAGTATGATCTTGCCCGGAAAACGGGGAGAGTCATTATGCTGGAATCAATAATTAATCTGGTATCGAGTGGGGCAGTTGACAGCCACACACCGCAAACTGCCGTTGCTGCCGTGCTGTGTGCCGCGATGATTGGGCTGTTTAGCTGAAGCTCGTTGTTTATGCCGGATGCGGAGAAAGTCGTAGGCCTGATAAGACGCGACCAGCGTCGCATCAGGCCTACAAAAGCAATAATTTCAACAGGTTTTGTTGCCCAGCGCATCAGGCAATCTTGTTCTCAGCACATTGATGGCACTTTCGTTTTCTACTTTGTAAACGAAGCGCCATTCACTCTTTAAATCACCCGTGAGAACTGCTGCATCCGCGCTTTCTGGCGCAGATAGGTATCAAAGCACATGCAAATGTTGCGGATCAGCAAGCGACCTTTCGCCGTCACCTGTATTCCCTTCTCATCCACATCCACCAGCCCATCTTTTGCTAACGGGGCGAGCAGCTTGAGATCTTCCGCAAAGTAATCAGCGAAGTACAAATCCCACTGTTTCTCAAGAGGGGCGTAATCCAGACGGAAGTTGCAGATGAGCGACTTAATCACATCGCGGCGAATACAGTCATCACGCGTTAGCGCAATACCACGCCACAGCGCATTGCCTTGTTCATCCACTTGCTGATAGTACTGCTTCAACTCTTTCTGGTTCTGCGCGTAGCAGTCGCCAATCATGCTGATGGCGGAAACGCCCATCCCCAGCAGATCGGTATCGCCCTGAGTGGTGTAGCCCTGGAAGTTACGATGCAGCACGCCTTCACGCTGGGCCACCGCCAGCTCGTCATCAGGACGGGCAAAGTGATCCATACCGATAAACTGATAGCCCGATTGCGTCAGGAAGGCGATGGTTTCCTGCAGGATATCGAGTTTTTGCTGCGGGCTCGGCAGGTCAGCATCTTTGATTTTGCGCTGAGCAGCAAAAATGGTCGGCAGATGCGCGTAGTTAAAAACGCTCAGACGATCGGGGTTCAGCTCCGCCACACGTTTCAGGGTAAAGGCGAAACTCTCCGGCGTCTGTTTCGGCAGGCCGTAAATCAGGTCGATGTTGGTGGAGGTAAAACCAATCTCACGCGCATGGTTAAGCAGTGCAAAGATGAACTCTTCATCCTGCTCGCGGTTAACCAGACGTTGCACTTCTTTGTTGAAGTCCTGCACGCCCATGCTCAGGCGATTAAAGCCTTCGGCGCGTAAATGATCGAGTACATCCAGTTCGATTTCCCGCGGATCGACTTCGATCGAAATCTCCGCATCGGTATTGAAATGGAAGTTTTCGCGCAGCAGCTTCATCAGACGGCTGATTTGCGCTTTATTCAGATACGTCGGCGTTCCGCCGCCCCAGTGCAATTGGCTGACGTGACGCCCGGCGAACAGCGGTGCACGATGGACGATTTCTTGCTCCAGCGCGTCCAGATACTGATCGGCCTTGTGCTGCTGGCGAGTAACAATCTTATTGCAACCGCAGAAGTAACAAAGCTTATGGCAGAACGGGATATGTACGTAGAGAGATAATGGACGCTCAGGATAGCGCGCCACGGCTTGTAAAAACGCCTGTTCGCCGAAGTCTTCTGAAAACTCCAGCGCGGTCGGGTACGAGGTGTATCGTGGCCCGGAATAGTTATATTTCTGGATCAGGGCCAGATCCCAGTCGATTTGCTGTACAGACATGCTCACTCCTTCCGATGGCGTCTCTGGCGGCTACGGCGTACCGGCGGATGCCCGTTTCGGGTCATCAGCCGGTTGCGCAGCCACTTTTGTCGCCGCGACAACCGCTGTAGTTTAACGAATAACCACACCAGATAACATATAACCGGAAGGGTTATCAGCAGAACGGGAAGGCCCACGGCGGCAATCCGTTAGTTGCCCCGCAGCAGACGCATCATGTCTTCTTGCTTCTCGTCTTCTTCCTCTTCTTCGTCATCGTCATAAGAGAGGCCGAGTTTCTGCATCAACTCATCAATACGATCCAGTTTAGCATCCACCCAGGATTGCTCTTCGCCGCTCAGGGTTTCGCCTGCTTCCAGACGTTCCAGCAGCGCATCCAGACGCTCATCCGTTTCCAGTAATTCCAACTCCGCCTGCGGTGAAAGCATAGGTTTCTCACTCTTCGGTTTGTGCTGTTTGGTGACTTTTTCAGTCACTCCCAATGGAATAGGGGTTTTACTGCCAATACGTGGATCTTTTGGTGCGTTCTGGCCTTTGCTGCCTGACGTGGTGTTTCCGCCCGCTGCGCGGCTGCCCGGCGCATGACCACGACGTTTTTTCTGACGCTTACGGTCACGAGCTTCCTGATCCAGCTCCTCGCGTGTTTTTCGACGCGCTTTTGCATGACCTTTGCTGCGTGAGTTTGAAGATGATGGTTTCATAATGGTTCGTCTTTTAGCCGTTTTATTCAGTATAGATTTGCGGCGGAATCTAACAGAAAGCAAGCAAAGAAAAAAGGCGACAGATTACTCTGTCGCCTTTTTTCCTGACTCATAACCCTTAACGGGTCTTACAATCCTTGCAGGCCGCCAACACACCCTGTTTTTCCATTAGCCGGAACAATCCGTGTTGATTCCATTTCCGTTTAATTACGTCTCCGGACGTTTGTCTTCCTGACAATCCTCTGTCTTCGCCTCCTGGCGCTCCTGACCCTCATCCTGAGTCATTGTTCCTGTTAGCGTCCTCGCTCTATGGGTGCTACTTTACGCCTTTGCTTTAAACAAACAATCAACCGCCATCAGTATTTGCACATTTTCAGAGTTTTATATAAAAGCAATTCACTGATTTATATAGCTTATTTGACATGCATCGCAGAGTTTTCGCTGCTATTTCGCATAAAGACTATCGGCAATGTCTCACAAAGCGTATGGCTTTTACTTACAACGCTCACGCCGAAAAATCCGCCTTTTATTATGGTTCAGGTATAATCGCCACAAAGCTTTGACTGACGGAGACGACCGCTTTGACTAATTTGAATTATCAACAGACGCATTTTGTGATGAGTGCGCCTGATATTCGCCACCTACCTTCCGATACCGGAATTGAAGTGGCTTTTGCAGGCCGTTCCAACGCAGGTAAATCCAGCGCGCTGAACACGCTGACTAACCAGAAAAGCCTAGCTCGTACCTCAAAAACCCCAGGGCGCACCCAGCTTATCAACCTGTTTGAAGTGGCTGACGGCAAGCGTCTGGTTGACTTGCCTGGGTACGGTTATGCGGAAGTCCCGGAAGAGATGAAGCGCAAATGGCAGCGTGCGCTCGGCGAATACCTCGAAAAACGTCAGAGCCTGCAAGGTCTGGTGGTGCTAATGGATATTCGCCATCCGCTGAAAGATTTGGATCAGCAGATGATTGAGTGGGCGGTAGACAGCAATATCGCCGTTCTGGTGCTGCTGACCAAAGCGGACAAACTGGCAAGCGGCGCACGTAAAGCGCAATTGAATATGGTGCGTGAAGCTGTACTGGCGTTTAACGGTGATGTGCAGGTTGAAACGTTTTCTTCGTTGAAGAAACAAGGCGTAGACAAGCTGCGGCAGAAACTGGATACCTGGTTTAGCGAGATGCAGCCTGTAGAAGAAACGCAGGACGGCGAATAATTTTCTTGCCTTAATGCTTGTGCCGGATGTGGCGTATCCGGCCCGTAAATTCAATAGATTACAATTCTACCGTTGGCCTGATAAACATAGCGCATCAGGCATTACGGATCTTTTCTTTCGCCCAATAAAAAACGCCCCAGTCATTACTGACTGGGGCGGCTAAAATATTCAGCCAAATCCGATTACGTGAAGTAAAAGGTCTGAAAGATAGAACATCTTACCTCTGTACCCTACGCGACTAACTTTACTCTTTTTTGTTCAGTTCAGAAAGCACTTTTTGTAATTTTTTTTCAGTTGTTGCATAGGAATTTCTAATAGCCATCACAAAACGTGACAGCTTATGTTGCTTACTTACGAAAAAAGGGCATGTTCAGGCGAATCTTAGTGCGCCTGATCCCAGTTTTCGCAACTCCCCACTTCCACCAGCAACGGCACATCCAGACGGGTACAGTTTTCCATCAGTTGATGAATCTGCTTCGCGACGGCATCAACATCATCTTTATGAACTTCAAATACCAGTTCATCGTGTACCTGCATGATCATACGTACACGCGGTTGCTCAGCCTGTAACCACGCATCAACGGCAATCATCGCCCGTTTGATAATGTCGGCGGCGGTTCCCTGCATTGGCGCGTTAATGGCTGTACGTTCAGCCGCTGCACGACGAGCACCATTGCTGGATTTGATATCCGGCAGATACAGACGGCGTCCGTCCAGCGTTTCAACGTAGCCCTGCTCTTTCGCCTGAGCACGGGTGCGTTCCATATACTCCAGCACGCCAGGGTAGCGTTCGAAGTAAAGGTCCATGTACTTCTGCGCTTCTTTACGTGGAATGTTCAATTGCCGCGCCAGACCGAAAGCACTCATGCCATAAATCAGACCAAAGTTGATCGCTTTCGCGCTACGGCGTTGCTCGCTGGTGACGGTTTCCAGTGGCAAACCAAACACTTCTGCCGCCGTTGCCCGGTGGATATCTTTTCCTTCCGCGAATGCGGTCAGCAAGCCTTTATCACGCGAGAGATGCGCCATAATGCGCAGTTCAATCTGCGAGTAGTCCGCTGAGACAATCACATAATCCTCTGGCGCAATAAACGCCTGGCGGATACGACGACCTTCTTCGTTACGTACCGGAATGTTTTGCAGGTTAGGATCGGTTGACGATAAACGTCCCGTTGCAGTTACTGCCTGGTGATAAGAGGTATGCACACGCCCGGTTTTCGGGTTGATCATCAGCGGCAGCTTGTCGGTGTAAGTCGACTTCAGCTTCGCCAGACCACGATACTCCAGAATCACTTTTGGCAACGGGTAGTCCAGCGCCAGTTCTTCCAGTACCTCTTCCGACGTTGACGGCGCGCCACCCGGCGTTTTCTTCAGCGGTTTAATACCCTGTTTTTCAAACAGAATGGTTTGCAACTGCTTGGTGGAAGAAAGGTTAAATTCTTCACCTGCAATTTCATGCGCTTTCTTTTCCAGCTCAGCCAGACGCAAGGTGAGCTCTTCAGAATGATTGTGCAGCACTTTCGGATCGATCTTCACACCGTTACGTTCAATGCGTGAAAGCACCGGCACCAGCGGCATTTCGATATTCTCGAAGACGTTCAACGGCCCTTTGTGTTTTTGCAGATCCGGCCACATTTTCAGATGCAACTGCAAGGTGACATCTGCATCTTCGGCGGCGTAACGTCCGGCCTCTTCGAGGGCAATCTGGTTAAAGGTCAGTTGATTTTTGCCTTTACCCGCAATCTCTTCAAAAGTGATGGTTTTGTGCTTCAACCAACGTTCCGCGAGGCTGTCCATATCGTGACGCCCGGCAACGCTATTGAGAATGTAGGACTCCAGCATGGTATCAAACGCAATCCCACGCAGTTCAATGCCGTAATTCGCCAGAATACCGCGATCGTATTTCAGGTTTTGCCCGACCTTCAGCGCCTTTTCATCTTCCAGCAGCGGTTTTAGCAACTCGAGTGCACGCTCGTGAGAGATTTGATCGGGCGCATCAAGATAATCATGAGCAACCGGAATATATGCCGCTACGCCTGGCTCGATAGCAAAAGAAAGCCCGACCAGGTTAGCAGAGATGTTATCAAGGCTGTCGGTTTCGGTATCAAATGCAAATACCGGCGCTTTTTCCAGCTTCGCAATCCACGCTTTCAGTGTTTCTTCATCAAGGATAGTGACGTAGTTGTCATAAGAAATCACCGTTGCCGTCACTTCTGGCGCTTCGTCTGCAACACTGGTTTCCTGCGGCTTCGCGGCTGGTTTTGCCCCTTTGGCCTGTAACCATTTGCCCGCTTCGACATCAGCAGTCCAGCGTTTGAACTCATACTTTTTGAACAGCCCCAACAACTCTTCCGCTGCCGGTTGCTGCACTTCCAGTTGTTCACAGGTCAGCTCCAGTTCAACATCGGTTTTAATCGTCGCCAACTGGTATGAGAGATAAGCAACTTCTTTGTTTTGCTCGAGCTTCGCTGCCATTGTTTTCGCGCCACGGAAGCTCAACCCAGCAATTTTTTCTGGCTCGGCATACAGCGTATCCAGCCCGCCAAGACCTTGCAGCAATGCCTGCGCGGTTTTTTCACCGACGCCCGGTACGCCAGGAATGTTATCAGAGGAGTCACCCATCAGCGCCAGGAAGTCGATGATCAATTCTGGCGGCACGCCGTACTTATTCACCACCTCTTCCGGTCCGAGGATGGTATTCGTCATGGTATTGATAAGCGTAATATTTGGCGTCACCAGCTGCGCCATATCTTTATCGCCAGTGCTAATCAGCACCGGACGCCCGGCTTTTTCGGCTTCGCGCGCCAGAGTACCGATAACGTCGTCCGCTTCTACGCCAGAAACCGCCAGCAGCGGCAGTCCCATCGCTTTAACCATCGCGTGCAGAGGTTCGATTTGTGCTCGCAGATCGTCCGGCATTGGCGGGCGATGTGATTTGTAATGTTCAAACAGTTCATCACGAAAGGTTTTTCCCTTGGCGTCAAAGACCACCGCTGCATGCGTCGGTTTATATTGCATGATCAGACTGCGCAGCATGTTGAGGACACCATACATCGCACCGGTCGGCTCGCCTGCGCTGTTAGTCAGCGGGGGAAACGCGTGATATGCGCGATAAAGATAAGATGAACCATCTACAAGGATAAGTGGATTTTGGGGGATCTGAACCATAATGTCCGTGCCTGTTTATCAGATTATGGGTAAAGGATGCCACAGACAGGATGAAAACATGAGTTTTTCACCGCTTTTCGTGAAAATCTTTTGTAGATCTGCTGGATCGCTCGCAAATCGTCATGTGGATAACTTTGTGCATAAATTATTTACATCGCTTTTAATTTATTATCATGCTTTTTACAGCATGATGTTTGTCTTTGTTTTTCATGCAGTTAAAAATAAATCCATCCCTAATAATTGAGATAATGTGATTTTTTCTAATGTGGATAGATATGAATTATTTTTCTCCTTAAGGATCATCCGTTATTTGGGTCATTTTCTGCTAAAATCTGCGCCTTGCGCTTCTTTAGTGCACTGTCTATGGCTAACCTTTTGAATAAATTCATTATGACGAGAATACTCGCTGCGATAACCCTTTTGCTGAGTATCGTATTGACCATTTTGGTCACTATTTTTTGTTCCGTCCCGATCATCATTGCCGGGATTGTAAAACTATTGCTACCTGTGCCAGTCATTTGGCGAAAGGTTTCGCGTTTTTGTGATTTTATGATGTATTGCTGGTGTGAAGGTCTGGCGGTATTACTGCATCTGAACCCACACCTGCAATGGGAAGTTCACGGGCTGGAAGGGTTAAGTAAGAAGAACTGGTATCTGCTTATTTGTAACCACCGTAGTTGGGCAGATATTGTCGTACTGTGCGTGCTGTTTCGTAAGCACATTCCGATGAATAAATATTTCCTCAAGCAACAGCTGGCCTGGGTGCCATTTCTTGGCCTGGCGTGCTGGGCGCTGGATATGCCGTTTATGAAGCGTTATTCCCGCGCTTATTTATTACGTCATCCGGAGCGACGTGGTAAAGATGTTGAAACCACTCGGCGTTCTTGTGAAAAGTTTCGCCTGCATCCCACCACCATTGTCAATTTCGTTGAAGGCTCCCGTTTCACGCAAGAAAAACATCAGCAAACCCACTCCACTTTTCAAAACTTGTTGCCACCAAAGGCGGCAGGCATTGCGATGGCGCTAAATGTACTGGGTAAACAATTCGATAAACTGCTTAATGTTACGCTGTGTTATCCGGACAATAACCGTCAGCCGTTCTTCGATATGTTAAGCGGTAAACTGACGCGGATTGTCGTACATGTGGATTTACAGCCTATTGCCGATGAGTTACATGGCGACTACATCAATGACAAAAGCTTTAAGCGCCATTTTCAGCAATGGCTGAACTCATTGTGGCAGGAAAAAGACCGGCTTCTGACGTCTCTCATGTCATCACAGCGTCAGAATAAGTAAGTTTTACTCGCCTCTGAATGAGCAGAGGCGAGTGAGTATTTTAATGAACAAAACGTCCGGCACGAGACATAAATTCTTCTTCGCTCATCTCCTGTCCGTTAAAAACAACTTTACCCGGTGTATAACGCAGCTGCAGCGAGGCGGTATTGTTGTCAATCGTGATTAACTGAAACATCTGACCTAATGTCATCATCCCGCTGATTTGTTTATCAGCCTGCTTTTGCGCTTTTTCCGCATCCATTCCTTCAGATAAATTAAGCTGTTTTGCGGTTTCTGTGACGACATTAAGCGGTAACTTCACATCAAAATTGAGCGATTTGATATCTTTGTTTGTGGATGATGAAGATTTGGCTGGGTCGGCAATACTGATATCCAGATTGGCATTTAGTTCGCCGAGTGCGTTCTTCCATCTTACCGGTTGTTTAATGGTCGGCTCACTTTTTTGTAATAACGGTAAATACTCTTTGAACAATGCAGCATTCACTTCTTGCAGAGCAACTTCATCGTTTGCTAACTCAGGGTGTGCAGCAAGCTGCTTCTGCATCGCAATGTTATACTGGATGATAAATTGGCGCACTGCTGAGGGATCAATAGATTCAGCAATCAATGACCACTCACCACTACCGAGTTGCTGATTCCCTTTTGTTAACTTATCAAGTTCGTAGGTCAGATTGACATTGATATAATCTTTGTCTTTAACGCGATCCAGCCTGGTTTTTGCAACGAAAGCATCGATTTGGGCAACGTCTTCCCCGTGATTGATAATGTTAATCTGATTAAATTTCGACTCGCTTTCACCAACCGGAAATTTCTTTTCTTCTAATCGCGCCAGAGAATCAATGGTAAAACTTTTTGCCGTTACTTTGTTCATTGGTGATAATTGCAGAACAATATCTTCGACTTTGCCTTCAATATCCAGGTTAGACAATGAACTACCATCACCATTAAAAGTAAACTGGCCCTCACCAAAAGAAAACTTTCCATACTCTGCAGGGGCAACATCTAATGTCGTAGAGAATGAGCCACCAAACGCGAATCGCAATGTCGCTTCCACGGGCGATTTATTTTTCGCGGCGATAAATAGCGGTTGTGTCATTTCATTATTCACTAAGTTCACTTTTGCCGCTGCCAGTGCTGGGATGACATTACCATGCATTAACATTGTGATGGGCAACGGACCGTGCTCAACATCCACATCAAATACAACTTTCTGGCCTGGCTTGATATTGAGATCGGGTGCACCGTTATCGAATGTCATTTGCATTTGAAAACGGGAATTAAAAAAGCCTTTGTCAAAGTTTTTATAACTTAACGTCATATCGTAGGCATGTTCACCTTTCTTTTTCGCATCGTTAAAATCTTTAATAAACTTTTCGATACCAGGCTGAATTTGCGTACCTGTGTACCATGTGCCACCACCCCAGATTACGGCTAACGCAACAATAACACCTGTAGCTGACTTACGTATCATATAAATATTCCCTGATAAAACAGCAAAACTTTGAATATCCACTTATGCTGAAATAATGTCCAGCGGCAGGATGCATTATCAGAATGTATTTATATTTATTAAATAATAAAAAAAGCCCGTGAATATTCACGGGCTTTATGTAATTTACATTGAATTATTTTTTCTCGGACAGATATTTCACCGTATCAGCATACTGCTGAACAAAAACATCCATATTGCTGGTATCCATACCCTGCGGATTCAGCTGATATTTACCGTTAACAAACATCGCCGGAACACCACGCAATTGCACATCAGCTGCGGCTTTTTCCTGCTGAGCGACCAGAGATTTCACCACGAAGCTGTTCCACGCCGCGTCGTACTCTTCACCTTTAATACCTGCATTGATAAATACATCGCGGATATCAGATGCTGAACGAATGGTCTGGGTTTTCTGTACGCCTTCAAACAGCGGAACAGTCACTTTGTCTTCCACGCCCAGCGCCATCGCCACAGCCCATGCCTGAGTCAGATCTTTGCCCAGGTCACCACCCATGAAGTTGACGTGGTATTTAGTCATCTTCACGCCTTCCGGCAGTTTTTTCTTCACATTATCAGAAATATGCAGAACTTCTTCAAACTGATAGCAGTGCGGGCAGAAGAAAGAGAAAAACTCCAGCACTTGCGGCGCGCCAGCTACCGGTTTTTCCAGGGTAGTGTACTGTTTACCATCTTCATACTGCGCCGCCGATGCGCTAAACGCTAAAACTAAACCAGCCAGCGCCAGCCAAATCTTTTTCATGATCTACTCTCTCCGATTAATACATAGGTGTTAATTGCAAAGGGGGTTCTTGTAGAACTTTTGCCTGTTCTATAAAAGTCGCCGTCTGTCGTAGCCAGTAATCTTCCCCGGTTAACCACGGGAAATTTTTCGGGAACGCGGGATCAGCCCAATGCCGCATTAGCCAGGCAAGATAATAAACCAAACGCATGGCGCGTAAAGGTTCAATCAGTCCGATTTCAGCGGTGTCGAACTCGCTAAATTCTTCATAAGCTTCAATAATAGTTTCCAGTTGCATCCGCTGCTGGGCTTTATCGCCATTGAGCAACATCCACAAATCCTGAATAGCTGGACCATTACGTGCATCATCCAGATCAACAAACATTGGACCATCGCGCCAGAGAATATTCCCGGCGTGGCAGTCTCCATGTAGCCGCAGAACGGTGAAATCTTCCCGCCAGTGTGCTGTAACGGCGGCGATCAGCTCATCTGTCGCTTTCAGAAATGCCGCTTTCAACCCGGAAGGTATCAGTGTAGCGTCCTCAAACAGCTTGCGAGGCTCAATGAGATATTCATTCAGACCGATGGTCGGGCGATGAATAAAAAGCTGTTTGCGCCCCGTCTGGTGCATACGCCCTAAATAACGCCCAACCGCTTCCATCTGATCGATATTATCAGCTTCGAACTGGCGACCACCGACGCTTGGAAAAACAGCGAAATAAAATCCCTGATGATTCAATAAAGTCTGACCGTTAAAGGCCACAGGTGCTGCGACCGGAACTTCATCATTTACCAGCTGCAACGCAAATTGATGTTCTTCGAGGATTTGATCGGCTGTCCAACGTTCAGGGCGATAAAATTTGACGACAAAACGTCGACGCTCTTCGTCCTGAAATTGATAGACACGGTTTTCATAGCTGTTAAGCGGGGTAAGACCGGAATCCACCCGGATCCCTTGCTCAAACAGAGCGTCCATGATGGTATCCGGGTGTAGTGTCTGGAAAGTAAAAGCGCTGTTGTTCATCCCATCATCCGGAAAACATTACGAATGATGAAGGATATCATTTCACGATGATTTTGGTGGCGCCGCTTACAAGCTTTTACTCTTTAATTACGCCGCGAGCGCGTAACAGCGCCGTTTTGAAGTCTTCTTCATAATCTTTCTGCAAACCCGGGATCACCGCATCTTTCGCGGAATCACGCATTTTCAGGTGATAGATCAGAATGTCATCCGTCAAATCCGCCAGTTCGCCGTCAAAACCTGACTCTTTCGCCAGTTTCTGCAAAAATTGCAACAAGTTAAAGTCTGGCTCTTTTTGCCAGGCTGGCTGGAGGAGTTCAATAACTTCATTCAGACGTTTACATTTCATAGTAATGCTCCTTACTCTTGAGACAGACACGTTAGCAGGGTCAATCCCACAATAAAAGAGGCGATATCGGTGAATCTGATGACGACGATAACAGGCGTTGTGCTGGCAGGCGGTAAAGCCAGACGAATGGGCGGCGTAGATAAAGGATTGCTGGACTTAAATGGCAAACCGCTGTGGCAACATGTCGCTGACGCGCTTAAGACGCAGCTCTCTCACGTCGTGGTTAATGCTAATCGTCATCAGGAAATCTATCAGGCAGGCGGTCTGAAAGTGATTGAAGATTCACTGGCGGATTACCCAGGCCCTCTGGCAGGAATGCTTTCAGTAATGCAGCAGGAAGCTGGTGAGTGGTTTTTGTTTTGTCCGTGCGATACGCCTTACATTCCCCATGATTTAGCCGCCCGGCTTAATCATCAGCGCAAAGATGCGCCTGTCGTGTGGGTCCATGACGGTGAACGCGATCACCCGACTATTGCTCTGGTAAACCGCGCTATTGAGCCTTTATTACTGGAATATCTGCAAGCAGGAGAACGCCGGGTAATGGCATTTATGCGTCTGGCTGGCGGTCATGCGGTTGATTTCAGCGATCATAAAGATGCATTTGTTAACGTGAATACGCCAGAGGAGCTTGCCCGATGGCAGGAAAAACGATGATACCGTTACTCGCCTTTGCCGCGTGGAGTGGTACCGGAAAAACTACGCTTTTGAAAAAACTGATCCCGGCATTATGCGCCAGAGGGATCCGTCCGGGGCTGATTAAGCATACGCACCATGATATGGATGTTGATAAGCCAGGCAAAGATAGCTATGAGCTGCGCAAGGCTGGCGCGGCACAAACCATCGTTGCCAGCCAGCAACGATGGGCCTTGATGACGGAAACACCAGACGAAGAAGAGCTGGATCTACATTTTCTCGCAAGTCGAATGGATACCTCAAAGCTGGATTTGATTCTGGTCGAAGGGTTTAAGCATGAAGAGATCGCAAAGATTGTGCTGTTTCGCGATGGAGCCGGACATCGACCTGAAGAATTAGTGATAGACAGGCATGTTATTGCTGTAGCCAGTGATGTGCCGCTTAATCTTGATGTCGCATTACTGGATATTAATGATGTTGAGGGGCTGGCTGATTTTGTGGTGGAGTGGATGCAAAAGCAGAACGGATAAGCAAGAGTAGGCTGGATCAGACGCAGCCAGTGTCGCATCCGACCTTTTTCTGCACCAG
>NZ_JBQZXC010000071.1:0-18348 GCF_053555815.1 Shigella sp. SIG6
TCACCATCCTCTACATTCTCTTGTTTAGCGTTTTTCTACGTTTATTCTTCCGTCACACAGATAAATTCATCCGTTGCCAATCTGTCAACGGATGTTATCATATTGCCAATTTGTCAACGGACGTGATGAAGAATGCACCTGATAACTCAAAAAGCATTGAAAGATGCTGCGGAAAAATACCCGCAACATAAAACGGAGTTGGTGGCTCTGGGGAACACGATTGCTAAGGGATATTTCAAAAAACCTGAGTCATTAAAAGCAGTATTCCCATCTCTGGATAACTTCAAATATCTGGATAAGCATTATGTTTTCAATGTTGGGGGCAATGAATTACGTGTTGTAGCAATGGTCTTTTTTGAATCGCAAAAGTGCTACATACGTGAAGTTATGACGCATAAAGAATACGATTTCTTTACCGCTGTTCATCGTACTAAGGGGAAAAAATGATTGCGATTGCCGACATCTTGCAAGCAGGAGAAAAGCTAACTGCTGTGGCACCTTTTCTGGCGGGTATTCAGAACGAGGAACAATACACCCAGGCGCTGGAACTGGTAGATCATCTGCTGCTCAACGATCCTGAAAACCCCTTGCTGGATCTGGTGTGTGCCAAAATAACCGCGTGGGAAGAATCAGCGCCCGAATTTGCGGAATTTAATGCCATGGCTCAAGCCATGCCTGGCGGTATAGCCGTGATTCGTACCCTTATGGATCAATATGGTTTAACCCTTTCCGATCTGCCGGAAATTGGCAGTAAATCTATGGTGTCACGCGTTTTGAGCGGGAAGAGGAAATTAACGCTGGAACACGCTAAAAAATTGGCAACGCGATTCGGCATTTCTCCCGCCTTGTTTATTGATTAACGCGACGTGCCGGATGCGTTGCATCCGGCGCTTCAAATAACGATTTAAATCTCCAGCGCCAGCCGTGTTCCCTGGGCAATTGCCGTCGTGCGTCCAGCTCCATAGCCACATCGCAGCCGCCAATTAAATGCACAGTTTTCCCGCTATCAATCAGCGGTTGCGCCAGCGCGCGGTTTGGCTCTTGCCCTGCGCAGATCACCACATTGTCCACTGCTAATACCTGCGTTTCGCCGTTGATCACCACATGCAGCCCGTCATCGTCAATCTTCTGATAACTTACGCCTGGGATCATTTTCACACCCCGCGAGAGCAGGGTGGTGCGATGGATCCAGCCGGTGGTTTTGCCTAACCCCTGTCCCGGTTTGCTGGCTTTGCGCTGGAGCATCACAATTTGCCGTGGGCTACGCGGGATCTGCATTCCCTGCGGGCTTAAGCCACCAGCCTGTTGTAGGCTGCTGTCGATCCCCCACTCATTACAGAACCTGGCGATATTCTGGCTGGTGGATTCGCCCGGCTGACTTAAATACATCGCCGTATCAAAACCAATCCCGCCACAACCGATGATGGCAACCTTGTTGCCTACCGGCGCTTTGTCGCGCAGTACATCGAGATAACTCAATACCTTCGGATGATCGATCCCGTCGATAGGCGGAACGCGCGGCACGATCCCACTGGCGAGGCTCGTTTCATCGAACGCCTGTAACTGATCCGCCGTCACGGTGTGATTGAGTTTCAGCGTCACGCCCGTCACTTCGATCATCCGGCGGTAGTAGCGCAGCGTTTCGTAAAACTCCTCTTTGCCGGGGATCTGTTTGGCGATATTAAACTGCCCGCCGATCTCGCTGTGCGCATCAAACAATGTTACCTGATGCCCACGCGCCGCCGCGTTAATGGCAAACGCCAGCCCAGCAGGTCCAGCGCCGACCACCGCCAGATTTTTTTTCTGCACGGCGGGAAGGATTGGCATTTTGGTTTCGTGGCAGGCGCGAGGATTCACCAGGCACGAGGTGACTTTGCCAACGAAGATCTGATCGAGGCAGGCCTGGTTGCAGCCAATACAAGTGTTGATCTCATCGGCTCGCCCTGATTGCGCTTTTGACAGCAGTTCCGCATCCGCGAGAAACGGTCGCGCCATCGATACTATATCGGCATCGCCGCGCGAGAGAATATCGTCGGCAACCTGCGGATCGTTAATCCGGTTGGTGGTTACCAGCGGCAGCGAGACGTGGCCTTTCAGTTTGCGCGTGACCCAGCTAAATGCGCCGCGCGGCACGGGCGTGGCGATGGTCGGAATCCGCGCTTCGTGCCAGCCTATTCCGGTGTTGATAATGGTCGCGCCCGCCGCTTCAATGGCCTGCGCCAGTTCTACCGTTTCGGCAAAAGTGCCGCCGCCTTCGACCAGGTCGAGCATCGACAACCGGTAAATAATAATGAAGTCGTTGCCGACGCGTTCGCGCACCGTACGCACTACTTCTACGGCAAATCGCATCCGGTTGCGGTAATCGCCGCCCCACTGGTCACTACGCTGATTGGTGCGCAGCGTCAGAAATTCGTTGATCAAATACCCTTCAGAGCCCATCACTTCGACGCCATCGTATCCGGCCTCCCGCGCCAGTTGCGCGCAGCGGGCGAAATCGTCGATCAGTTGCAGGATCTCTTCATGGGTGAGTTCGTGAGGAACGAAACGGTTGATGGGGGCCTGCAATGCGGACGGTGCGACCAGATGCGGTTGGTAGCTGTAGCGCCCGGTATGCAAAATTTGCAGGGCGATTTTGCCGCCTTCCTGATGTACGGCTTCGGTAATGGTGCGATGGTGTGGGATCTGGCTGGCGTCGTTGAGCATTGCGCCACCTTCCATGCCAACGCCTGTTAAATCTGGTGCAATGCCGCCGCTGACAATCAGCGCCACGCCGTGACGGGCGCGTTCGGCATAAAACGCAGCCAGCCGTTCAGCACCGTCCGGGTATTCCTCCAGCCCGGTGTGCATTGAACCCATCAACACGCGGTTTTTTAACGTGGTAAAACCTAAATCCAGCGGGGCGAACAGCGACGGGTAGCTCATAAAATTGTCCAGTATGTAAAATAATTGTTATGTGGTCGGATGAGTTCTAATTTAGCCGTCGATGGAGAAAAGGGAAAAGGGAAAAGGGGAGTGCGGGGTTTGTGATGGGATTCAAAAAGAATACGCCCGGTGGTAACGCCGGATGCGACGCTTGCCGTGTTTTATCCGGCTTGGGGGATTGCACATGTAGGGCGGATAAGGCGTTCACGCCGCATCCGCCAGCCATTGCAAATTACTGCTTACGGAAAAAATCGTTATACAACATATACAAATGAGCGGCACTCCAGGAGAAATTTGGTGCGCCTTGCTGCGCGCCTGTCAGCGGGTTGTAATTCTCCTGAATTGGGCCATCGGCGGTTAATCCTTTGGCGTGCCTGAAGAACGTATCCGCCAGCTTCAGGGCATCATCACGATAACCGTAACGCTCCATCCCTTTCAGACCAAACCAGAACTGATCCACCCATACGCGCCCGCGCCAGTAGATATCAGCGCCAAAAGCCGGATTGGTTAACGCCGCCGTTCCCAGCGGAACAAAGGTGTTGAACTCTTTAGGATCGAGCATCACCTTCACCACCGCGTCGGCATTGGCCTGCGTTGCCGCACCGTTAAACAGCGGCGACCAGCCTTCCGGCCCTTTACCGCGCTCAACAATCGGTTTGCCCGCGCAGCCATTCGCCAGTGGTTTATCTTCAATACGTACGTCATAGTAGAACTGGGTAGTCGGGTCGAACATACAGGTGTTGATGTAGTCCGCGAGCTGCTGTGCCAACTGGCGATAGCGTTTGGCCTCTTCTGGCTTACCGAGGATGGTTGCCATCTCCGCCAGATAATGGTTATCGCTGTACATATAGCTGGCCTGATCCACCGACTCCTGCAATAGCGAGTAGCCCAGCAACGTTCCGTCCTGACTGCGGTTTTCGGCGAATTTCACCGTCCAGTCGCTACGTTTGCCGCCATTAGCGACATATTTATCCAACTGTTCTTTGTCGATAAAACCAAAGACGGCGGCATCATCACGCCCCGATTCCCACGACGCAGCGACCTGTGCCGGAATTTCCAGACTGTCGTACTGGCCTTTCTCCACCACGCGGGCGTAGTTGTTCAGCCCAGACTGCGTCTCTTCTTTATCGCCTTTTTTCACCGTAAACAGCATCTCGCCGCTCTCGGTGTTGTGGGCTTTGTCGCGGGTCGCGCCATATTCCGGCACCCCGTTGCCGTTATGATCGCGGTTACGTAACCACCAGTCGTGATAGGCCACCAGTTTCGGGTACATCTCTGCCAACCAGGCTTTATCCTGGGTGACGTTGTATACTTCCATCACCGACCAGGCGGCAAGGCTGGGTTTGGTATTACGTTCGTTCCAGTTGCCGCCATCGCCACCACGCTCGGGGCTAAGGTTCCACGCTATCAGGTCGGGGACAAAGCCCACATCCTGCGGACGCACGCTGTCGCCAGGCTGGATCTGCCAGGAGAAGACCGCGCGGATATTCTCTTTGGCGATATCCGGATTGAAATGCGCCATCGCAAACGCCTGCTTCCAGGTATCCCACGGCCAGGTCTGATTGCCGGAGAACCAGCGTCCGGTCACCGACGGCGTGACGGTGTTATAATTCACCGCACCGCCCGGTGAGCGCCAGTTACCGTTGAGCGTTTCGATCGCTTTCACCGCGACGCGCGTCTGTTCCGGCGTCGCATCCGGATTGGTTAACCCTTTCTTCAGGTATTCTTCCCAGCGTTGCTGCGAGGCGGTGAGATAAAACGCCGGACGCGCCAGAATATCGCGGATCTGCATTTGCTCTTTGCTAACTTCCTGAGCGGTCAGCAGATGGGAATAGGTGGTGTAGAGCGTGGTCGAACCGTTGATATGCGCCTTACTGGTAAAGCGATTACCGTTGATTTCAGTCTGCACCGGCAGGGATTTATGCACCTGATATTCCGATTCGCCGGAGGTCAGCAGATCCCAGGTGGCGCGCACTTTGCCAAAGGTGACTTTCAGGCCATCACGGGTGGCGCTGATTTTGCGCTGATAGTCAGGGTATTCGCCAGCAATGGTTTTATCGGAAAGCGGTTTCCCTTCTTTCGCTTCCAGTTTTTCCAGCAGTTCGCCATCCCACACCAGATCCAGCGGTTTATTGCTGATGATTTTAGTTTCCAGTAGTGACGTGCGCGGCGTGGCGAAGCGCAGAGTCATTTCGACCTGCACATCTTTTGCTGTCAGTTTTTGCACCAGCGCGCCGGGAATACTGTATGCCTCCAGCGTGAAGTTGACTTTCTTGCCGTCTTGCCAGACAGTCAGGCGGTCGAAATTGCTGGCCATAAAGTTGATGTATTCTTCCGTCAGCAGCGCAACGCCCGGAAAGCCGCCCATGGTGTTCGGGCCGTCTGGCAACAGATGACCATGCCAGGCTCCGAGATCGAAAAACGGATTAAAACGCTGGTGATCGTCGTAATCGTAATCCTTCATGTACTGCGGCGCACCAGTACGGTTAATCACGTTTTTATAATTGTCGGCGTTAGCGGCATGAGCGGAAAAACTTATCAGCAGAGCGCAGGTTACTGGCGTTAAAATAGTTTTGATTTTCATGAAATTACAGTCCTTATTACCAGTAGAAATATTGCATCAGGAAGATTTGGTCGCTGGGATCGTTAGAGGCATTTTTCATGTAGAAGTGGCTATCAAAAGCCGTGGCGAAACGTCCGCCGCCATATTCGTACCAGATACCAAACTGCATGAAAGAGGTGGTTTCATCGTCAGCGTGGTCAGGGCGATGTTTGGCGTAGGTGTAAGCGGTGGAGAGATAAACGCCCTTTAACGCTTCATACATGGCGCTCACCATCATCCCGCTTTCACTTCCCGGTACGTCCAGCCCGTCGGCACGTCCGGTATGGTGCCAGGCGCGAGCGGCAAAGTTAGGGGTAAACAGGCCCGTGAGATAGAGTTGTCCTGTGCCGTCGGTAATTTCCAGACCATTCATCCAGGTGATGCCTTCGGCAAGGTCATACTGGATGTAACCGTTCATCCATTGCCGGATAGGTGTATTTGTCGTCGTAGCGATCGTACTTGCCAAAATGTAGCCAGGCTTTGCTTTCGTCATGATGTCCGGCAGGTGTGGCGGTGACGCTATAACGAAAGTTGCCGCTTAAGTTCTGTACCTTCAGCGCGGTCATAATGTCGCGGGTATTGGGAATGACGTAGCCCAAATCGGGTGTGAAGTCGCCCCACCATTGCAGGTCATCCAGCGAGGAATCCTGACGCAGACTGAGCATGATTTCGGTGCCATCATTGGTACGATAACCGCCATAGAAACGGTTAATCCCACCTTCGAAACCACCCCAGCTATGGTCAGGCACCTAGGCATTACCGTCGTGGTCGGCCTGCACGGTCCAGCCTTCGCCGTAAATCAGGCCGAACCAGGAGCCGTACTTCATCTCCAGGCCACCTTCAATATAGGTGCCGTCGCTGTATTTATGTTTATTCTCACCCTCTAAATCCATATATCCACCAAGCCCTAATTCGCCGTAAAAACGAAATGAAGGAGAAGATGTCGAGGTAATTGCGGGTGTTTTTGTGTCGTCATGTTCTGCCGGACGTGCTTCTTCTCCTGCCGCAGAAAAGGCGTAGCAAAACGGCAGAGCAAGTAATGCTCTGCATGGTGCAGTGATTAATTTCATTGTGTTAATCCATGAGCTAAAGAAAAAGTACAGCCTTTTATCGTTGTAATTATAAAAATATAAAGGCAGAAACTATTTTCCCTCTCCTCATCCAGGAAGAGGGAAAATGCCTGCTCATTTTTTATTAGTCTGCTTAATCAACATTGCTGGCTGGCGTCGCTTCAATATGGCGCTCTTCAGCCGTTAATCCCTTTATATATTTACTGTATTTCCACCACGCAAAGCCGAGGAAGATAACAATACCGCCGACGTTATAAAAAATGATGGTCAGAATATTCGCGCCAGTCGGGAATGTCGAAGCGACAAACCCTACGGCAAATATCGCAATCAGCATTGAAACAACGATAATACCGGTGCGGCGGGAGCCCATACGGAAATCGCGTGGCAGGTGATCTAATTTGGCGCGTAAATTCAGGTAAGCCAGCATGATGAATAACGGCGGAAGCATGGACGCTGCGGCGGTCATATTAATAATGGTATTCATCAGATCCTGCACGGTATTGGAACCGAGCATCGGGATAATCATCAGCGGGATGACGATCAGAAACTGGATCCATGCTGCGCGCGCCGGAACGCCGTTTTCGTTAAGTTCGACGGTTTTCTTACCAAAGATGCCTTCCGGGATTTCGGAGAAGAAAATTTTCACCGGCGTTGCGGTCCACATCAGCAGGGAACCGAACATTGCGGTAAAGGACACCAGACCGACAAAGCGATTCATCAACGCTTCCGGCAGACCAAAATACGCCGCCATGCCGTGGAATACCTGCACCGATCCGCCGGTAAATTTCAACTCTTTGCTGCTGACGAAGACGTTAATCAGCACCGAGGAGACGGAATACAGTACGCCGATAAAAATCCCGGCGAGGATGATCACTTTAATGAACGATTTCGAACCGCCTTTGACGTCGTTAACGTACACCGCGACGGACTCCGCGCCACCTGCGGCCATAAAGATCCAGGTGGTAACGCCGAGGAACGCCCAGTTGAAGTTCGGGATCATCGCGTCAACGGTGATCGGATCGGCAGGCTGTACGCCGCCAACCAGTGCCGTACCTGCCAGTAAAATGTAGGAGAGCGTTAACAGCAGCATCAGCGTTGAATTGACGGAGGTAATTGGCCCCAGCATTTTCGCCCCGTTGGTGGAAACCTAGGTGGAGAAGGCGAACAGCACCATACTGATAACGGTGGTGGCAACCGGCGTCATAATATATTCGTAGCCGAGGAAGGCATACGAAGCATAAGCAATAACGCGCGGCAACAGCGAGGTGAAAAAGAACAGATTTACGAACCAGTAAGTGTAGGCAGTAATAAATGCCCAACGTCCGCCCAGCGAACTTTTTACCCACGCGTAGACACCGGCTTCTGAGTTTTTATTTAACGAAACAAATTCTGCGATGATCAGACAGAAGGGAATAAAATAAAAAATCGTCGCGAGGAAAAACATCGGTGCCGAGGCCAGTCCAAGCTCAATATTATTATTGATAACGTTGTTAAAGCTGTAAACGGCGGCAAAAGTCAGCGAGAGCAAGCCGAATTTGCCGATTGTATTACGTTTGGTATCAGACATAACACATCTCCGAAAATGTGTAGGGTAGCGGTGGCGGCAAACTCCTTTTGCCGCCGTAGTTGTTATTTGTTATGGAAATAACCATCTTCGATGGTGACTTTGAGAACCACTTTTTTGACCGCGTTATTGCAGATAAACCGATATGCTTCATGGATATCGCAAATAACGATTTGCCCTTCGTGGACCTCTACGGTTTCTCCGCAGCCTTTTAAATATTCACGGTCAGTTTCATCACGATAATATCCCACTACCTGTAATGTCTCTTTCGGCGCATATTCAATTTTTTGCTGCCCTTGCAGGTAGTAATGCACTTCAAAATAGCGTCGATGCCCGGTAAATAGCGCATCGGTCGCGGAGTTATTTTCCACACGGTAGGTCAATGAATCACCGATGGAGTGGGCGACGCCAGGCTGAATGTTGTCGATATTTTCAATCGCTTCAACGCAGCGTTGCCACTTCTTGCCAGAGGCGTAAATCTGGCGGAACTGTTCTAAGTTATCGATGATCCTCATTGCTTATTCTCGCTGTGCAAATTCGTGGAAAAGAACCCTGCGCCGAACTCATACGACGCTAGGCTTTGCGCGGTAGCTTCTCCGCCAGAAACCGGCAGCAACGTAAAGCCGTAGCTGAAGTCACGGAACCAGACGCGCCAGGAGTCCAGCACCTCGCTGCCCCAGGAGTTGGAGCCGAGGCCAAGTAGCTGGTGGTCGAGGTTCAGGGTGATGTCATCACTGCGCTGCAGCTCGTTACAGTGCTGGGCAGCGTGGATGTTTTCCTGGGTATAGTGCCAGGCGCTGAAGTTAATTGGGCGCTGCGGAACCACCAGCAGACCGTTGCCGTGGCGGTTAGTCAGTGCCGTCCAGCGGACATGCTGACGGTTGCCGTTGTTCTGCGGGAAGGGATAGTTCTCGAACATGGCATCGACGGTGCTGCGCCAGATATCGATGATGTTAGCCTGCTGGCTGTCGGCGTAGTTTTCGCCCGGTCCACGACCGTAATACGCCACCTGATCGTATTCGCCGTTAATCCCCATGGTGAAACCGATGCACGGAATGATGTGCGGATAGTCGCCGTAACGCTCGCCGGAAAGCGCCACGTTAATCTGGCCATCGGCAGCGATGCGCCAGATGTAGGTACAGCGCATCCCGAAGTCAAACACCGGCGGTGCAATAACTGTGCGGCTGATGATCAACACTTCACCATCGCTCTGTTCTACGGCAAAGTCGCGCAGATGTTCCTGCATGATCTGCAAATGATTCGGCTGCCACAACCCTTCGTACTCCTGCTTGTGGTTGTCGATCATCGGCTTGAAGAAGTTGATCTTTGGCTCGCGGGTCAGCAGCGACTCGCCATTTACCTGCCAGGATGTCGGTTTGCCACTCATTTTTGAGAAGGTGATCGCGAAGTTGTAGCCGCGAACGGTGCAGCTCAAACGATCGTCTTCCAGCGTCAGCGGACGCGCATTATTTGGTGCGAAAGGCACTGGCTGCGCGGTGTTTTCCTTCAGCGGGAACTGATAAGTGGCGATAGAATGCCCGGCTTCGCTGTAGCGGGTGCGGGAATCTTTGGTCACCGTAATGTTGAGGAACGCTTCGCGGGCGTCCAGCTGCGGCAGCGTGATCTGCAAGGGGGCTTCGCTGTTCGGCGCAACGTCGCGCAGTTTAATCTGCTGCGTCGCGAGCGTTTCACCTTCGGCGCGCACCTCTGCGTGCAGGGTGTAGTCATCAAGCGTGGTAAACCACAGTTTATTTTCGACTTTCAACTCGCCGCGAGTCAGCGCGTGGATTTTTACCGGCGCGATAACCTGTTTGTACTCTTTCAGGCCCGATCCCGGCGTCTGATCGGAATAGATCAAACCATCAAGACAGAAGTTATAGTTGTTGGGATAGTCGCCGTAGTCGCCGCCGAATTTATACCAGACATTGCCGTGGTCGTCCTGTGCCTGGATCCCGTGGTCGCACCACTCCCAGACATAATGACCCTGAATGCAATCGTGCTTATAGAAGACGTTCTGGTACTCCGTCAGCCCGCCCGGTCCGTTCCCCATCGCATGAGCATATTCACAGATGATGCGCGGCTTCGGATGCGGGTATTCACCAAACTCATTCATCAGCGGCACGCGGGTGTACATGGTGGAAATAATATCGACCACTTCAGCATCGCGATCTTCTTCGTAATGCACCAGTCGCGTGTCATCCAGCGCTTTCGCCGCATGGTACATCGCGCGGATGTTACAGCCATAGCCGGATTCATTGCCCAGCGACCAGATGATGATCGACGGATGGTTTTTCTGTGCGTGGATATGGCGAACAATGCGCTCGACGTAGACTTTTTCCCACTGCGGATCGTCGGTAATACGGCTGATATCGCCGACATTAGCAAAGCCGTGCGATTCGACGTCGGTTTCCGCCATCACAAACAGGCCGTAGATATCACACAGTTCGTAAAAACGCGGATCGTTCGGGTAGTGAGCGGTACGCACGGAGTTGATATTGTGCTGCTTCATCAACTGGAGATCTTTCTCGACGCGATCCATTCCAACGGCGCGGCCTTTGCGATGATCGTTGTCGTGACGGTTGACGCCGTGCAGCATCACATAACGGTTATTGATCCAGAACAGACCGTCGCGCACTTTGATATCACGGAAGCCAACGCGTTGTGGCACCACTTCCAGAACGTTGCCGTTGGCGTCTTTCAGCGTCATGACCAGATGGTAAAGATAAGGGGATTCTGCTGACCATTGCTGCGGCTGTTCGACAGTAAAAGCAAAGCTGGCGCTGGTCAGTTTTTCAATTGCCAAATGATCAATGGCGCTGCTGTGCACCACGCGTTCGCCATCAAACAGGGTATATTCCAGCGTCGTGACGACAGGGGAGGCGGCGAGATTTTCCAGCACCACTTCGCAGGAAAGCGTGGCATCGCAATAGGCTTCGTCAAAGTCGGTACGCACAGTGAAATCGTTAATATGCGTTAGGTGTTTTCCGACCAGATAAACATCGCGGAAGATCCCCGCCGACCACCACATATCCTGGTCTTCCACGTAGGTAGAGTCCGCCCACTGCATCACGCGCACACACAACAGGCTGTCGCCGGTTTTAACCATCGCGCTGATGTCAAACTCTGCGGTCAGGCGACTGCCCTTGCTGAAACCCACATACTGACCGTTAACGTAGACTTCAAAATAGGTTTCGACGCCGTCAAATTTAATCAGCGTCTGTTTACCCTGCCAGCCGTCGCTGAGGGTGAAAATACGTTGATAGGCACCGGTTGGGTTATCGCTGGGGACAAACGGCACATCGATGGGGAACGGAAAACCTTCGTCGGTATATTGCAGTTTGCCGTGACCTTCCATTTGCCACATGGCGGGGACGGTAATATGCCCCCAGTCAGCCATTAACTCAGAGGTGAAGGCTTCTGGTACTTGCAGCGGATGGTCAAAAAAGTGGAAATTCCACTGACCGCTTAAGGGCAGAAACAGGCTGCTGGTTTCGCGGGCAAAGGTACGCGCTTGCGCAACAGAATCATATGAAAAAAAGTACGCACGCGGCGCAAGTCGGTTTTCGTGGGTGAGCTGAATGTTTTCCCAGCGATTCATAGGGCCTCCCGGTAGAGAGAAATCGGAACCATTCATGGTGATGGTAGTTTGTGTAATTGCTGGGGAGTTTAGTAAAATTTTTACTAAAAAATAGCAGGTAAATGCATTTACTTTAACTGGATCACGAAAATAAACGGCAGCACTGTCCGGCAAAAATGATTGCCGGACAGTGTGTAAGGGGATTTAACGGGTCGTGCCGCGCAGTTTTAATTTGCTGGGAACGAAGACTAGCAGCGGCAGCGCGCGACCATCGCGGGCTTTTTCATACACCAGGTTAACGCCCTGACTTCCCATCATCTCGGAATGGATGCGCACGGTGGAGAGCGGCGGAAAGGTAAATCGCGCGGTGGGGATATCGTTAACGCTGATAAGCGAAATATCTTGTGGGATGTTCAGGCCACGTTCATGAATTGCCCGCAGTACGCCGATAGCAATGGAATCGGAAGCAACAAACAGTGCCTTCGGATAGTCTTCCCGCGCCAGCATTTGTTTTGCCAGTTCATAACCCGACGAACTGGAAAAACCGCCGCGCCAGATATCCTCTTCGCGTACCACTTGTTTCAGTCGGCCATATTCCGCAAAGGCGACCTCACGAATATCCGCCTTGCCAGGCTCATCTTCACCGCCAATAAAACCAATACGATTAACGCCCTGGTTGATATAGAAGTCGATGATTTCTTTACTGATGCGTGCCAGATCGATATCCACCGCATCGTAACCGCTGCCGGGTTCGTGAAAGTCGATAAAACAGATATTGTCGGTCAACGCGCTGGCAGCGGCGCGCAGGGCGGGCGTGGGTTTGCCGACAATTAAAATACCGGTGACGTTTTTAATGTCTGGTAATCCGTTGTGTTCATAACAGTTGGTCAGTTCGATCGCCAGCTTTTCGCACTGAGTTTCAATGCCGTGGCGGATCGCCAGATAGTAAGGATCGTTGATCTCCAGCTCCTGCTGGTAGCTGTAGATAGCCAGAATATGGTGTTGGTTGACTGCGCCTGTCTGTAGTTTACGGGCGCTACTGGTCTTGTACTCCAGCTTTTCGGCGATCTCGAGAATGCGATGTTTCGTCTCTTCTTTCACATTCAATGTCGGATCGTCATTTAAGACCCTGGATACTGTCGCCAGGGATACGCCAGCTTCGATTGCGATGTCTTTTAATGTTGCCATGTTTACCTTTTTTACTTTCCCTGATGTGCGCCCCCATTGTAGAGGAAGTGCTTATCGGGTCACCTGTTTTCAGTAAATAAAGCGCGTTTCTTTGACGCTGTAACGGTAACACAGCGGCTTAGGAATGTGATCACGCCTGCATTCTCCATTTTTAGCCTACAGGATTGAGAAAAACTTTTGCTATGGTTTAGTAAAATTTTACCCGAAGGGAGGAAGCAATGGAAACCGTGGCTTACGCTGATTTTGCACGTCTGGAAATGCGCGTCGGAAAGATTGTGGAAGTGAAACGCCATGAAAACGCCGACAAGCTGTACATCGTACAGGTTGATGTGGGGAAAAAACACTGCAAACCGTGACCAGCCTGGTGCCGTACTACAGCGAAGAGGAGCTGATGGGGAAAACGGTGGTGGTCTTATGCAATCTGCAAAAAGCGAAAATGCGTGGTGAAACGTCGGAATGCATGCTGTTGTGTGCGGAAACCGATGACGGCAGTGAAAGCGTGTTGTTAACGCCGGAGCGGATGATGCCTGCGGGCGTACGCGTCGTATAAAAAGATCGGATGGCGACGTCGTATCGCCATCCGATTTGATATTACGCTTCTTCGACACTTACTCGCATGGCCGCCAGCGCCTTACGCGCCGCTTTGATCACCAGTTCACACTGTTCAATGGTCAGTGTCAGTGGCGGTTCAATGCGGATCGTTTTGGCGTTATTGAGCGTTCCGGCCACCAGTACGCGCTGGCGGAACATCTCGCTGGCAAAGTTATAGCCGATTTCGTTATCAACAAACTCAATCGCCATCAACATCCCTTTACCACGCGCTTCCTGTACCAGATCGGGATATTCCCGCGCCAGTTGACGGAAACCGTCCAGCAACATATCGCCTTTTTGCTCAGCCTGAGCCGGTAAGTTCTGCTCCAGCAACACATTGATGGTCGCCAGCGCCGCCGCACAGGCCAGCGGGTTGCCGCCAAAGGTGGTGGTATGCAGGAATGGGTTGTCGAACAGAACTGAAAACACCTCTTCAGTGGCGATGGTCGCGCCAATCGGCATCACGCCGCCGCCGAGGGCTTTTGCCAGACACAGAATGTCCGGCTGAACGTTCTCATGTTCGCAGGCAAACATCTTGCCCGTGCGCCCCATGCCCGTTTGTACTTCATCGAGGATCATCAGTGCGCCGAACTCATCGCACAGCTTACGCACGGCGGTGAGATAGCCCGGCGGCGGCAGAATTACGCCACCTTCGCCCTGAATCGGTTCGAGGATCACCGCAGCCACATCATCACCGGTTTTTTTGCACTCATTAAGAGCCGTGCGCATGGCTTCGATATTGCCAAACGGCACATGACGGAACCCTGGCAGCAGTGGCATAAACGGTTTGCGGAAGGTCGATTTCGCCGTGGCCGACAGCGCGCCAAGTGATTTATCGTGGAACGCGCCGCTGGTGGCAATAAAAGTAAATTTGCCGCGCGGCGACTGATAAGCCTTCGCCAGCTTCAGCGCCGCTTCAACGGACTCGGTACCGCTATTACAGAAGAAGCTGTATTTCAGTTTACCGGGCGTTAGCGCAGCAAGGGTTTTCGCCAGCATAGCCCGTAACGGATCGAGTAGCTCCTGGCTGTGCAGTGGTTGTTTCGCAAGTTGATTCTGTACGGCGGAAACCACAACTGGATTACGGTGCCCCACGTTGAAAATTCCAAAACCTCCCAGGCAGTCGATAAACTCCTGTCCCTGGGTGTCGACAAGCGTATTTAAACCTCCCGCTTGCCACTCTACGGCTCCGTAATCCCCGCCGGCGGTAACAGATTTGCGATACTCTAAAAACCCCGGATTGACATGCTCTTTGAAGTATTCAATCACCTCTCGGTTAAGTGCTTTCATCTCCTCATGATCCAGCGTTCGCTTCTCAATGAGATTCAGGGCGTGGGCGCTGCACGCTAAAGCCGATGCGCTCGAAAGTAACCTGTTCAAAATATGCTCCGGAGGCTCGCGTATCACATGATACCGATTTAAGTATTGCAGGGATTGCGCCACTCCGGCTGCGATCGCGAAAATCGGGATAAACACAAATGCGGTTATCATTTGTGCAATATTTAATGCTATCCGCTAACATTTGTTGTTATTTTGCACGGTTTTTGTCGGGTATGGATTTGATGATTGCTGCGCACATGCACGTTTTCAGGGCAATAATTGCCTGATTTTTGGGCAAGATAATTAACGTTTTCGTATAGTAACAGAGTGAAAGTATTTTAAATCAAAGAATTAGATTTGTGCTTTAATCGCAAATTGCGATCTAAATCAAATTAATCGGTTAAAGATAACCGCAGCGGGGCCGGCATAAACTCTGACAAGAAGTTAACAACCATATAACCTGCACAGGACGCGAACATGTCTTCTCATCCGTATGTCACCCAGCAAAATACCCCGCTGGCGGACGATACCACTCTGATGTCCACTACCGATCTGCAAAGCTATATCACTCATGCTAATGACACTTTTGTGCAGGTGAGCGGCTTTACCTTGCAAGAGTTACAAGGGCAGCCGCACAACATGGTGCGTCACCCGGATATGCCAAAAGCGGCGTTTGCGGATATGTGGTTCACCCTGAAAAAAGGGGAGCCCTGGAGCGGCATCGTGAAAAATCGCCGCAAAAATGGCGACCATTATTGGGTGCGGGCCAATGCGGTACCGATGGTGCGCGAGGGAAAAATCAGTGGCTATATGTCGATTCGTACCCGGGCGACGGATGAAGAGAGTGCGCAGGTGTCGGCGATGGTGAAACACCGCGCCAGCCGACTGGAAGACGCGGTGACGGTGCTGCATTAATCGGTATGCCGGATCCGGCGGTTGGAGCACAATGCCTGATGCGATGCTGGCGCATCTTATCAGGCCTGCGGGGTGTGTAGCGGGTGTAGGCCGGATAAGGCGCGTCAAGCGTCGCATCCGGCAATTGCACCGCGCCACTGGCAGATGCGGCGATTAATCCAGTTGCGTAATATCAAAAGCGGCGCGGTCGATCACCGCAATGATCTTTTTTATTTGTGCATCACTGATATCGCTCTGGTTGATGCGTAAATCCAGCACCGCTTTAAAATTATCCAGCGCCCGCTTCATTTGCGGGTTCTGGCGCAGCGCCGCGCCAACGCAACGCGCTTTGATGCGTTCTTCAATCATCTCCACCTGTTCGCGGTTTTCTTCCAGCCACTGCGCGCCTTGTTCGGTCAGCGCAATCTGCTTCTTACCACCTTCCTCTTCGCGGATGGTAATCAGCGACTGCTCCTGCAGAAAATCCAGCGTCGGGTAGATGACGCCCGGGCTTGGGGTGTAATTCCCCTGGGTTAGATTCTCAATCGCTTTAATCAATTCGTAACCGTGGCTGTCATCGCGCGAGAGAATATCCAGAATCACCAGACGCAATTCACCGTGACCAAAGAAACGTTGCCGACGACCGCCGCCGCGACCGTGGCGACCACCGCAACATTGACCGTGTGCATGCTGGTGACCGTGTCCGCAGTGCTCGTGTTCTGACTTCTCACCTTTGCAGCAGCCCTCATGGCGTGGCTGGCCTTCATGTTTACAACACCCTTCGTGATGATGGCTCATATCAGCCTCCTTTTGCTTGATTAGATATATCTAATTTATATCTGATGTGAGCATTACTGCAAGTACAAAAATGATTTTTAAACGTGGAAGCACCTCACATCTAGGCCGGATAAGACGTTCACGCCGCATCCGGCAGCATTGCTATGGCACTGAATGCCTTCACATACTTCAGACATATCAGTTCTACAAATCGCTTGCATTTATCATGATTAACAATCATTATCATTTGCGAATTTTATTTAGATATATCTGATTACCATCACGAAGGCGATAACAATGAATAACACCCCCCGCTACCCGCAGCGCGTTCGCAATGATCTGCGCTTCCGTGAACTGACTGTGCTACGCGTTGAGCGCATCAGCGCCGGTTTTCAGCGCATTGTCCTTGGCGGCGAGGCGTTGGACGGTTTTACATCGCGCGGCTTTGACGATCACAGCAAACTCTTCTTTCCTCAACCTGACGCTCACTTTGTGCCGCCAACGGTAACGGAAGAGGGCATCGTCTGGCCGGAAGGACCACGCCCACCGTCGCGTGACTATACGCCACTGTATGACGAACTACGCCATGAACTGGCGATCGATTTCTTTATTCACGACGGTGGGGTCGCCAGCGGCTGGGCGATGCAGGCGCAACCGGGCGATAAACTTACGGTGGCAGGCCCGCGCGGTTCGCTGGTGGTGCCGGAAGATTACGCGTATCAGCTGTATGTCTGCGATGAATCCGGAATGCCCGCACTGCGCCGCCGCCTGGAAACGTTGAGCAAACTTGCCGTTAAACCGCAAGTTAGTGCGCTGGTTAGCGTGCGGGATAACGCCTGTCAGGATTATCTCGCGCACCTTGATGGTTTTAATATCGAATGGCTGGCACATGATGAGCAGGCGGTAGATGCGCGTCTGGCGCAGATGCAAATCCCTGCCGATGATTACTTCATCTGGATAACCGGCGAAGGTAAAGTCGTTAAGAATTTAAGCCGCCGCTTTGAAGCGGAACAGTATGACCCACAGCGGGTACGTGCAGCGGCTTACTGGCACGCAAAGTAACTGATATATAAAAAGAAAAAGGCTGACGATTTCTCGTCAGCCTTTGCTATATCTGGTGGCCCCTGCTGGACTTGAACCAGCGACCAAGCGATTATGAGTCGCCTGCTCTAACCACTGAGCTAAGGGGCCATGGTAGCGGATTATAAAGTAACTCCGTGTCGCAATCCAGCCATTACCGCGCGCCTGCTGTTTTTATAAACAATGTATTTTCAATCCGTTATACTTTTCCTGGTGATGTTAGAAAGGAGTAAATATGGTTGAGGATATTTTGGCTCCAGGGTTACGGGTCGTGTTTTGCGGTATCAACCCTGGGCTTTCATCCGCCGGGACTGGTTTTCCCTTTGCTCATCCGGCAAATCGCTTCTGGAAGGTGATATATCAGGCCGGGTTTACCGACCGTCAGTTGAAGCCGCAGGAGGCACAGCATCTGCTGGATTATCGTTGTGGCGTCACCAAACTGGTAGACCGTCCAACGGTGCAAGCCAATGAAGTTTCAAAGCAGGAGCTGCACGCAGGTGGGCGTAAGCTGATTGAAAAAATTGAAGATTATCAGCCGCAGGCGTTGGCGATTCTGGGCAAACAAGCATATGAACAGGGATTCAGCCAGCGCGGTGCACAGTGGGGGGAAACAAACGCTCACCATTGGTTCGACGCAGATTTGGGTGCTGCCAAATCCCAGCGGTTTAAGTCGCGTTTCACTGGAGAAACTGGTTGAAGCGTATCGCGAGCTGGACCAGGCGCTGGTAGTGCGTGGGCGATAAAAAACGCCACCGAAAAGGTG
>NZ_JBQZXC010000072.1:0-18089 GCF_053555815.1 Shigella sp. SIG6
CCTGTTAAAACAGCAGGCGCAAAACTGGCAGCCGGGCCATCCACTTGATCCCGCAACCACCATGGGCACCTTAATCGACAGCGCTCACGCTGACTCGGTACACACCTTTATTCGTGAAGGCGAAGGCAAGGGGCAACTGCTGCTGGATGGTCGCAACGCCGGGCTGGCAGCGGCCATCGGCCCGACCATCTTCGTGGATGTGGACCCGAATGCGTCCTTAAGCCGCGAAGAGACTTTCGGTCCGGTGCTGGTGGTCACCCGTTTCACATCAGAAGATCAGGCGCTGCAGCTTGCCAACGACAGCCAGTACGGCCTTGGCGCGGCGGTATGGACGCGCGACCTCTCCCGCGCGCACCGCATGAGCCGACGCCTGAAAGCCGGTTCCGTCTTCGTCAATAACTACAACGACGGCGATATGACCGTGCCGTTTGGCGGCTATAAGCAGAGCGGCAACGGTCGCGACAAATCCCTGCATGCCCTTGAAAAATTCACTGAACTGAAAACCATCTGGATAAGCCTGGAGGCCTGAAATGACCGAACATACCAGCAGTTACTACGCCGCCAGTGCGAATAAATATGCACCATTCGACACACTGAATGAGTCAATCACCTGCGACGTTTGCGTGGTTGGCGGCGGCTATACCGGGCTCTCCTCCGCGCTGCATCTGGCGGAAGCGGGCTTTGACGTAGTGGTTCTCGAAGCCTCACGCATCGGCTTTGGCGCAAGCGGGCGCAATGGCGGGCAGCTTGTGAACTCCTACAGCCGCGACATCGACGTGATCGAAAAAAGCTACGGCATGGACACCGCCCGTATGCTCGGCAGCATGATGTTCGAGGGTGGCGAGATCATCCGCGAACGTATCAAACGTTATCAGATTGACTGCGACTACCGCCCCGGCGGTCTGTTTGTGGCGATGAATGATAAATAACTCGCCACACTCGAAGAGCAGAAAGAGAACTGGGAACGCTACGGCAATAAACAGCTGGAGCTGCTGGACGCCAACGCTATTCGCCGCGAGGTCGCCAGCGATCGCTACACTGGTGCGCTGCTGGATCACAGCGGTGGGCATATTCACCCGCTAAACCTCGCCATTGGTGAAGCCGATGCCATCCGCCTGAACGGCGGGCGCGTGTATGAGCTTTCCGCCGTGACGCAGATCCAGCACACCACGCCAGCCGTGGTTCGGACTGCCAATGGTCAGGTGACGGCGAAGTATGTGATTGTCGCCGGGAATGCGTATCTGGGCGATAAAGTAGAGCCGGAACTAGCGAAACGCAGCATGCCGTGCGGCACGCAGGTGATCACCACCGAACGGCTGTCGGAAGATTTAGCCCGTTCGCTGATCCCGAAAAACTACTGTGTGGAAGACTGTAACTATCTGCTTGATTACTACCGTCTTACCGCCGACAACCGCCTGCTGTACGGCGGGGGTGTAGTGTATGGTGCACGCAACCCGGATGACGTTGAGCGTCTTGTGGTACCGAAACTACTAAAAACCTTCCCTCAGTTGAAGGGCGTGAAAATTGATTACCGCTGGACGGGCAACTTCCTGCTGACCTTGTTGCGCATGCCGCAGTTCGGCCGCCTTGATACCAACATCTATTACATGCAGGGTTACAGCGGCCACGGCGTCACCTGTACCCATCTTGCCGGGCGTTTGATTGCTGAACTGCTGCGCGGTGACGCCGAGCGTTTCGATGCCTTCGCCAATCTGCCGCATTACCCGTTCCCCGGCGGGCGCACGCTGCGCGTGCCATTTACCGCGATGGGCGCGGCTTATTACAGCCTGCGCGATCGTCTGGGCGTTTAATTTCCGATTAACAGTGAAGAGTCAAAAGGTGTGAAACATGAGCAACAATGAATTCCATCAGCGTCGTCTTTCTGCTACCCCACGCGGGGTTGGCGTGATGTGTAACTTCTTCGCCCAGTCGGCAGAAAACGCTACGCTGAAGGACGTAGAGGGCAACGAATACATCGATTTCGCCGCAGGCATTGCGGTGCTGAATACCGGGCATCGCCACCCTGATCTGGTCGCGGCGGTGGAGCAGCAATTGCAACAGTTTACCCACACGGCGTATCAGATTGTGCCGTACGAAAGCTACGTCACGCTGGCGGAGAAAATTAACGCCCTTGCCCCAGTGAGCGGGCAGGCTAAAACCGCATTCTTCACTACCGGCGCGGAAGCGGTGGAAAACGCGGTGAAAATTGCTCGCGCCCATACCGGACGACCTGGCGTGATTGCGTTTAGCGGTGGCTTCCACGGTCGTACATATATGACCATGGCGCTGACCGGAAAAGTTGCGCCGTACAAAATCGGCTTCGGCCCGTTCCCTGGTTCGGTGTATCACGTACCTTATCCGTCAGATTTACACGGCATTTCAACACAGGACTCCCTCGACGCCATCGAACGCTTGTTTAAATCAGACATCGAAGCGAAGCAGGTCGCGGCCATTATTTTCGAACCGGTGCAGGGCGAGGGTGGTTTCAACGTTGCGCCAAAAGAGCTGGTTGCCGCCATTCGCCGCCTGTGCGACGAGCACGGTATTGTGATGATTGCCGATGAAGTGCAAAGCGGCTTTGCGCGTACCGGTAAACTGTTTGCCATGGATCATTACGCCGATAAGCCGGACTTAATGACGATGGCGAAAAGCCTCGCGGGCGGGATGCCGCTTTCGGGCGTGGTCGGTAACGCGAATATTATGGACGCGCCCGCGCCGGGCGGGTTGGGTGGCACCTACGCCGGGAACCCGCTGGCGGTGGCTGCCGCGCACGCGGTGCTCAATATTATCGACAAAGAATCACTCTGCGAACGCGCGAATCAACTGGGCCAGCGTCTCAAAAACACGTTGATTGATGCCAAAGAAAGCGTTCCGGCCATTGCTGCGGTACGCGGCCTGGGGTCGATGATTGCGGCAGAGTTTAACGATCCGCAAACGGGCGAGCCGTCAGCGGCGATTGCACAGAAAATCCAGCAACGCGCGCTGGCGCAGGGGCTGCTCCTGCTGACCTGTGGCGCATACGGCAACGTGATTCGCTTCCTGTATCCGCTGACCATCCCGGATGCGCAATTCGATGCGGCAATGAAAATTTTGCAGGATGCGCTGAGCGATTAATAGCCCAACGCAATAATGTCTGATGCGCTGCGCTTATCAGGCCTGCAAACGACGTATTGATTATGTATGCCGAATAAAGCATTCACGCCGCATCCGGCAAGTTGTATTGCTCAACTTCGCTAAATCTGGTGCTTTTTCAACAACGCGCGGAACTGATGATAAGTTAACCCCAGTAATTCAGCCGCGCGCTTCTGGTTATATTTCCCCTGTTGCAAACTGAGTTGCAGCAACTCTTTTTCCTGCTGCATCTGAAACTCGCGTAAATCCAGCGGCAGCGTCGGAAGCGAGGTATTTTCTGAAACGGCGATGGCTTCTTCAGGTGGACGCCGTTTAAAGGGATCAATAATGATGTCATCAAGCGGATAATCGCTGGTGCCGTGGCGATACACTGAACGTTCCACCACGTTTTTCAATTCACGAATATTTCCCGGCCAACGATAATTCAGCAATGTTTCTCTGGCGCGCTCCGTAAACCCCGGGAACAGAGGCAGCTTGATTTCCCGACACATCTGAATGGCAAAGTGTTCTGCCATTAGCATAATGTCGCTTTCGCGCTCGCGCAGGGGCGGCAGTTGCACTACATCGAAAGCCAGCCGGTCGAGCAGGTCAGCGCGAAAAGTACCTTCATTGACCATCGCCGGGAGATCGGCATTCGTCGCGCATACCAACCGCACATTCACCTGCAACGGCTGGCTACCGCCAACGCGCTCCAGTTCACCGTACTCAATCACACGCAATAATTTTTCCTGCACCATCATCGGTGCCGTAGCGAGTTCATCAAGAAATAGCGTACCGCCGTCGGCACGTTCAAATCTCCCAGGATGACGTTTTTGCGCACCGGTAAACGCCCCCGCTTCGTGACCAAACAGTTCGGAATCCAGCAGATTTTCATTTAACGCCGCGCAGTTAAGGGAAATAAACGGCCCTTGCCAACGGGAGGAGAGATAATGCAGGCGACTGGCAATCAACTCTTTACCGGTGCCGCGTTCGCCGATGATGAGCACCGGTTTGTCCAGCGGTGCGAGATGCGAAACCTGTTCCAGCACTTCGAGAAAGCTGTTCGCCTCACCAAGTAAATTATCTTTGTATTCGGCCATGATGAAATTCGCCACTTGTTAGTGTAATTCGCTAATTCATCCTGGCATGTTGCTGTTGATTCTTCAATCAGATCTTTATAAATCAAAAAGATAAAAAATTGGCACGCAAATTGTATTAACAGTTCAGCAGGACAATCCTGAACGCAGAAATCAAGAGGACAACATTATGGGTATTTTTTCTCGCTTTGCCGACATCGTGAATGCCAACATCAACGCTCTGTTAGAGAAAGCGGAAGATCCACAGAAACTGGTGCGTCTGATGATCCAGGAGATGGAAGATACACTGGTTGAAGTACGTTCTACTTCGGCGCGTGCGTTGGCAGAAAAGAAACAGCTGACTCGCCGTATTGAACAAGCGTCGGCGCGTGAAGTTGAATGGCAGGAAAAAGCCGAACTGGCGCTGCTGAAAGAGAGAGAGGATCTGGCACGTGCAGCGTTAATTGAAAAACAGAAACTGACCGATCTGATTAAGTCCCTGGAACATGAAGTGACGCTGGTGGACGATACGCTGGCACGCATGAAGAAAGAGATTGGCGAGCTGGAAAACAAATTGAGCGAAACACGCGCTCGCCAGCAGGCATTGATGTTACGTCATCAGGCGGCAAACTCGTCGCGCGATGTGCGTCGTCAGCTGGACAGTGGCAAACTGGATGAAGCAATGGCTCGTTTCGAATCTTTCGAACGTCGTATTGACCAGATGGAAGCGGAAGCAGAAAGCCACAGCTTCGGTAAACAAAAATCGCTGGACGATCAGTTTGCCGAACTGAAAGCCGATGATGCAATCAGCGAACAACTGGCACAATTAAAAGCCAAAATGAAGCAAGACAATCAATAATAACATCCAGGCGGCGTCCGAACGCGCCGCCGCTCATCGTCTAAGGAGTACTTATGAGCGCGCTATTTCTGGCTATTCCGTTAACCATTTTTGTGCTGTTTGTTTTACCGATCTGGTTATGGCTGCATTACAGCAATCGTTCTGGTCGCAGTGAATTGTCGCAAAGTGAGCAGCAGCGATTAGCGCAACTGGCTGATGAAGCAAAACGGATGCGCGAACGTATTCAGGCGCTGGAATCTATTCTTGATGCAGAACATCCGAACTGGAGGGATCGCTAATGGCGGGCATTAATCTCAATAAAAAATTATGGCGTATTCCACAGCAGGGCATGGTCCGCGGCGTCTGCGCCGGGATTGCCAACTATTTTGATGTACCGGTAAAACTGGTGCGTATCCTGGTGGTGCTGTCGATTTTCTTCGGTCTGGCGCTGTTTACCCTGGTTGCTTACATCATTTTGTCATTTGCGCTTGATCCAATGCCGGACAACATGGCCTTTGGTGAGCAGCTACCTTCCAGCAGCGAATTGCTGGATGAAGTCGACCGTGAACTGGCGGCAAGTGAAACGCGTTTACGCGAGATGGAACGTTATGTCACTTCCGATACTTTCACGTTACGTAGCCGTTTCCGTCAACTGTGAGGAAAGTTATGAATACTCGCTGGCAACAGGCCGGGCAAAAGGTGAAGCTTGGTTTCAAATTAGCAGGCAAGCTGGTACTTCTTACCGCACTGCGCTATGGCCCGGCGGGTGTGGCGGGCTGGGCGATAAAATCAGTTGCTCGCCGACCGCTGAAAATGTTGCTGGCTGTGGCGCTGGAACCGCTGTTAAGTCGGGCTGCTAATAAACTGGCACAGCGTTATAAAAGGTGAGGGGGGGGGGCGCAAAAATTGTTAAATCTCAGGCGTATAATGGATGGCAATTTTCATCCATAGAAGGACGCTTACATGTTTAAAAAAAGGCTTACTTGCTCTGGCACTGGTGTTTTCACTGCCCGTTTTCGCCGCTGAACACTGGATCGATGTTCGTGTTCCAGAGCAGTATCAGCAAGAGCACGTTCAGGGGGCCATCAATATTCCCCTGAAGGAAGTGAAAGAGCGCATTGCCACCGCCGTTCCGGATAAAAACGACACCGTGAAAGTGTATTGCAATGCCGGACGCCAGTCCGGGCAGGCAAAAGAGATCCTTAGCGAGATGGGATATACCCACGTTGAGAACGCCGGTGGCCTGAAAGACATCGCAATGCCGAAGGTCAAAGGTTAAAAGAATTCACCATGAGCGGCGCTTATGCGCCGTTTTTTTTCTGTCACACCTTATTTACATCCCTATAGATTATTTGCGTCAGCTCACAAATACGCTTTTTCCCTGGTAAAAAATGATTTCCTGCGTGACTAAAACCCTTGTGCTCAATTGACAGTTTATTTTCTGCGGAGTAGTCTCTCGCTTCATGGGATCGCTACCACGAAAAGGCAACATGAAACAGAAAATTACGGATTACCTGGACGAAATCTACGGTGGAACATTTACCGCAACTCATTTACAGAAACTTGTAACGCGTCTTGAGAGTGCGAAACGATTAATTACACAGCGACGTAAAAAACACTGGGATGAAAGTGATGTCGTGTTAATTACCTATGCCGATCAATTTCACAGTAATGATTTAAAACCACTACCCATATTTAATCAGTTCTACCATCAATGGCTGCAAAGCATTTTTTCACATGTTCATTTATTACCTTTTTACCCATGGTCATCTGATGATGGATTTTCGGTAATTGATTATCATCAGGTCGCCAGTGAAGCGGGGGAGTGGCAGGATATTCAGCAACTCGGTGAATGCAGTCATTTAATGTTTGATTTTGTCTGCAACCATATGTCTGCAAAAAGTGAATGGTTTAAAAACTATTTACAACAGCTTCCGGGTTTTGAAGATTTCTTTATTGCGGTTGATCCGAAAACCGATCTCAGTGCCGTCACCCGTCCGCGTGCGTTACCGCTATTAACGCCGTTTCAAATGGATGATAATTCCACGCGCCATTTATGGACCACCTTTAGTGACGATCAAATTGACCTGAATTACCGTAGCCCTGAAGTGTTGCTGGCGATGGTGGATGTTTTACTCTGTTACCTTGAGAAAGGCGCTGAGTATGTCCGCCTGGATGCCGTTGGCTTTATGTGGAAAGAGCCGGGAACAAGCTGCATCCATCTGGAAAAAACACATCTGATTATCAAGCTGTTACGGTCGATTATTGATGACGTAGCACTAGGTACAGTGATCATTACCGAAACCAATGTTCCGCACAAAGACAACATTGCTTACTTTGGCAACGGTGATGACGAAGCGCATATGGTGTACCAGTTCTCGCGCCGCCGCTGGTGTTACATGCGGTGCAAAAACAGAACGTCGAGGCGCTGTGCCAGTGGGCGCAAAGTCTGAGCTTGCCCTCCAGTAAAACGACCTAGTTTAACTTCCTCGCCTCTCACGATGGCATCGGGTTGAACCCACTGCGTGGCTTGCTTCCAGAAAGCGAAATATTAGCGCTGGTCGAGGCATTACAGCAGGAAGGTGCATTAGTAAACTGGAAAAATAATCCCGACGGCACGCGCAGTCCCTATGAGATGAATGTCACCTATATGGATGCGTTAAGCCGCCGCGAGAGTAGCGATGAAGAACGTTGCGCCAGGTTTATCCTTGCCCATGCGATTTTGTTAAGTTTCCCCGGTGTACCCGCGATATATATTCAAAGTATTCTTGGCTCGCGTAATGATTACGCAGGTGTCGAAAAACTCGGATATAACCGTGCGATTAACCGTAAAAAATATCACAGTGAAGAGATAACACGAGAACTGAACGATGAAGCTACATTAAGGCATGCGGTATATCATGAGTTGTCGCGTTTAATTACACTTCGTCGCAGCCATAACGAGTTTCATCCGGATAATAATTTTACCATCGATACGGTTAATTCATCCGTAATGCGTATTCAAAGAAGTAACGCTGATGGTAATTGTCTGACTGGATTGTTTAATGTCAGTAAAAATATTCAGCATGTAAATATTACTGATCTGCATGGTCGGGATCTGATTAGTGAAGTTGATATATTGGGTAATGAAATAACGCTGCGCCCCTGGCAGGTTATGTGGATTAAATAAAAAGGAACATCTCATGATTAAATCAAAAATCGTGCTGTTATCAGCACTGGTTTCCTGCGCCCTGATTTCAGGCTGTAAAGAAGAAAATAAAACCCATGTATCCATCGAATTTATGCATTCTTCGGTGGAGCAGGAGCGTCAGGCAGTTATCAGCAAATTGATTGCCCGTTTTGAAAAAGAAAACCCAGGTATCACCGTTAAACAAGTGCCCGTGGAAGAAGACGCTTATAACACCAAAGTCATCACCCTTTCACGTAGCGGCTCGCTGCCGGAAGTGATCGAAACCAGCCATGACTACGCCAAAGTTATGGATAAAGAGCAGCTTATCGATCGCAAAGCGGTTGCCACGGTCATCAGCAACGTTGGTGAAGGCGCGTTTTACGATGGCGTACTGCGTATTGTGCGTACCGAAGATGGTAGCGCATGGACCGGTGTTCCTGTCAGCGCCTGGATTGGCGGCATCTGGTATCGCAAAGATGTGCTGGCAAAAGCGGGGCTGGAGGAGCCGAAAAACTGGCAACAGCTGCTGGACGTTGCACAGAAACTGAATGACCCGGCGAATAAAAAATACGGTATTGCGCTGCCTACGGCAGAAAGCGTGCTGACGGAACAATCCTTCTCCCAGTTTGCGTTATCCAACCAGGCCAACGTCTTTAACGCCGAAGGCAAAATCACCCTTGATACACCAGAGATGATGCAGGCGCTGACCTATTACCGCGACCTTGCTGCCAACACCATGCCGGGTTCTAACGACATCATGGAAGTGAAAGACGCCTTTATGAACGGCACCGCGCCGATGGCGATTTACTCCACCTATATCCTTCCGGCTGTGATTAAAGAAGGCGACCCGAAAAACGTCGGTTTCGTGGTGCCAACCGAGAAAAACTCTGCGGTCTACGGCATGTTGACCTCGCTGACCATTACCGCCGGACAAAAGACCGAAGCAGCAGAAAAATTTGTCACCTTTATGGAGCAGGCGGACAACATTGCCGACTGGGTGATGATGTCGCCAGGTGCTGCGCTGCCGGTGAATAAAGCGGTTGTCACTACCGCCACCTGGAAAGACAACGACGTTATTAAGGCGCTGGGTGAACTACCGAATCAGCTAATCGGTGAACTGCCAAATATTCAGGTCTTTGGCGCAGTAGGGGATAAAAACTTTACCCGCATGGGCGATGTGACGGGTTCTGGTGTGGTGAGCTCCATGGTGCATAACGTCACCGTGGGTAAAGCCGATCTCCCTGGCACGCTGCAAGCGAGCCAGAAAAAGCTGGATGAACTGATCGAACAGCACTAAACCCAGGACAGGAATCCGCAATGAACAGGCTTTTTTCAGGTCGTTCCGATATGCCGTTTGCGCTGCTGCTTCTCGCGCCCAGCTTATTACTGCTGGGCGGTCTGGTGGCGTGGCCGATGGTGTCGAATATCGAAATCAGTTTTTTACGTCTGCCGCTCAATCCCAACATCGAGTCAACGTTTGTTGGGGTGAGTAACTATGTGCGCATTCTCTCCGATCCCGGCTTCTGGCACTCGCTGTGGATGACGGTCTGGTATACGGCGCTGGTGGTGGCGGGCAGCACCGTGCTCGGGCTGGCCGTGGCGATGTTTTTCAACCGCGAGTTCCGCCTGCGCAAAACCGCGCGTTCGCTGGTGATCCTCTCCTACGTAACGCCGTCCATTTCGCTGGTGTTTGCCTGGAAATACATGTTCAACAACGGCTACGGCATTGTGAACTACCTCGGCGTCGATCTTCTGCATCTCTATGAGCAGGCACCGCTGTGGTTTGATAATCCGGGCAGTAGCTTTGTGCTGGTGGTGCTGTTCGCCATCTGGCGCTACTTCCCGTATGCCTTTATCTCGTTTCTGGCGATTTTGCAGACCATCGACAAATCGCTGTACGAAGCGGCAGAGATGGATGGCGCTAATGCCTGGCAGCGGTTTCGCATCGTCACGCTGCCCGCAATTATGCCGGTCCTGGCGACGGTGGTGACCCTGCGCACCATCTGGATGTTCTACATGTTCGCTGATGTTTATCTGCTGACAACCAAGGTCGATATTCTTGGTGTCTATCTCTACAAAACCGCCTTTGCCTTTAATGACTTAGGGAAAGCGGCGGCGATCTCGGTGGTGCTCTTCATCATTATTTTCGCTGTCATTCTGCTGACCAGGAAACGGGTGAACCTCAATGGCAACAAATAAACGCACGCTCAGTCGTATCGGTTTTTACTGCGGGCTGGCGCTGTTTCTCATCATCACGCTGTTTCCGTTTTTTGTGATGCTGATGACCTCGTTCAAAAGCGCGAAAGAGGCGATATCGCTGCATCCTACGCTGCTGCCGCAACAGTGGACGCTGGAGCATTACGTCGACATTTTTAACCCGATGATTTTCCCGTTTGTCGACTACTTCCGTAACAGCATGGTGGTGTCGGTGGTTTCCTCCGTGGTGGCGGTATTTCTCGGCATTCTCGGAGCTTACGCGCTTTCCCGCCTGCGCTTTAAAGGCCGGATGACTATCAACGTCAGCTTTTACACGGTGTATATGTTCTCTGGCATTTTGCTGGTGGTGCCTCTGTTCAAAATCATCACCGCGCTTGGTATTTACGACACCGAGATGGCGCTGATCATTACCATGGTGACGCAAACCCTGCCCACCGCCGTGTTTATGCTGAAAAGTTACTTCGACACCATCCCTGATGAGATCGAAGAAGCGGCGATGATGGATGGCCTCAACCGTCTGCAAATCATCTTCCGTATCACCGTGCCCCTGGCGATGTCCGGGCTGATATCGGTGTTCGTCTACTGCTTTATGGTGGCGTGGAACGACTATCTGTTTGCGTCGATTTTCCTCTCCAGCGCCAGCAATTTCACCTTACCAGTGGGCCTGAACGTGCTGTTCAGTACGCCTGATTACATCTGGGGACGGATGATGGCGGCCTCGCTGGTGACCGCATTGCCGGTGGTGATTATGTATGCGCTTTCGGAACGTTTTATTAAGAGTGGTTTGACCGCCGGTGGCGTGAAGGGCTAAAGCGGCCAGTTTCTTTACAAGGAGTTTTACATGAAAAAGTTAGTAGCCACAGCACCGCGTGTTGCTGCGCTGGTTGAGTATGAAGATCGGGCGATTTTAGCCAATGAAGTGAAGATCCGCGTGCGTTTCGGCGCACCGAAACACGGAACGGAAGTGGTCGACTTCCGCGCCGCCAGCCCGTTTATCGATGAAGACTTTAACGGCGAGTGGCAGATGTTCACCCCGCGTCCGGCAGATGCGCCGCGCGGCATTGAGTTTGGCAAATTCCAGCTTGGCAACATGGTGGTTGGCGACATTATCGAGTGCGGCAGCGACGTTACAGACTACGCGGTGGGCGACAGCGTATGCGGCTACGGCCCGCTCTCCGAGACGGTCATCATTAACGCAGTGAATAACTACAAGCTGCGCAAAATGCCGCAAGGCAGCTCCTGGAAAAACGCCGTCTGTTACGACCCGGCGCAGTTTGCCATGAGCGGCGTGCGCGATGCCAACGTACGCGTAGGGGATTTTGTCGTGGTGGTAGGGCTTGGCGCGATCGGTCAAATTGCCATCCAGCTGGCGAAACGCGCTGGCGCATCGGTGGTAATTGGCGTCGATCCTATCGCCCATCGCTGTGATATTGCCCGTCGCCACGGTGCTGATTTCTGCCTTAACCCCATTGGCACTGACGTAGGCAAAGAGATCAAAACGCTGACCGGCAAGCAGGGGGCCGATGTGATTATCGAAACCAGCGGTTACGCCGACGCGCTGCAATCGGCGCTGCGCGGCCTGGCCTACGGCGGCACCATCTCCTATGTCGCGTTTGCCAAACCATTTGCTGAAGGTTTTAACCTCGGACGCGAAGCGCATTTCAATAACGCCAAAATTGTTTTCTCCCGCGCGTGCAGCGAACCGAACCCGGATTATCCGCGCTGGAGCCGTAAGCGTATTGAAGAAACCTGCTGGGAACTGCTGATGAACGGTTATCTCAATTGCGAAGATTTAATCGACCCGGTAGTGACCTTTGCCAACAGCCCGGAAAGCTACATGCAGTATGTCGATCAGCATCCGGAACAGAGCATCAAAATGGGCGTTACGTTTTAATTCAAAGGAATGAAAAAATGAAAATCGGCACACAGAATCAGGCATTCTTTCCGGAAAATATCCGCGAGAGATTTCGTTATATCAAAGAGATGGGCTTCGATGGTTTTGAGATTGACGGCAAACTGCTGGTCAACAACATCGAAGAAGTCAAAGCGGCGATCAAAGAAACCGGTTTACCAGTGACCACCGCCTGCGGCGGCTATGACGGCTGGATTGGTGACTTTATCGAAGAGCGTCGTCTTAATGGCTTAAAGCAGATCGAACGCATTCTCGAGGCGCTGGCAGAAGTGGGGGGTAAAGGTATCGTCGTTCCGGCAGCGTGGGGCATGTTTACCTTCCGCTTACCGCCGATGACCTCGCCGCGTAGCCTGGACGGCGACCGCAAACTGGTGAGTGATTCCCTGCGCGTACTGGAACAGGTCGCCGCGCGTACCGGAACCGTGGTGTATCTCGAACCGTTAAACCGCTATCAGGATCATATGGTCAACACCCTCGCCGATGCTCGTCGTTACATCGTCGAAAACAATCTTAAACATGTGCAGATTATCGGCGATTTCTATCACATGAACATCGAAGAAGATAACCTGGCGCAGGCGCTGCACGACAACCGTGACTTGCTCGGTCATGTGCATATTGCCGATAACCATCGTTACCAGCCGGGCAGTGGCACCCTCGATTTCCACGCGCTGTTTGAACAGCTGCGCGCCGATAACTATCAGGGTTATGTGGTGTATGAAGGGCGTATCCGGGCAGAAGATCCTGCCCAGGCGTACCGTGATTCGTTGGCCTGGTTGCGTACCTGCTAAGAGGTCTTTGTGAAAAGTGCAATGACAAGCTCTCCGCTGCGGGTCGCGATAATAGGCGCGGGCCAGGTGGCGGATAAGGTTCATGCTTCGTACTACTGCACCCGCAACGATCTGGAACTGGTGGCTGTCTGTGACAGCCGCCTTTCCCAGGCGCAGGCGCTGGCAGAAAAATACGGGAATGCATCCGTGTGGGACGATCCGCAGGCCATGCTGCTGGCGGTGAAACCTGATGTGGTTAGCGTCTGCTCACCTAACCGTTTTCATTACGAACATACCCTGATGGCACTGGAAGCAGGCTGCCATGTGATGTGCGAAAAACCGCCCGCCATGACGCCAGAACAGGCGTGGGAAATGTGCGATACCGCGCGCAAACTGGGCAAGGTGCTGGCCTACGACTTTCACCATCGTTTGCGCTCGATACGCAACAGCTGCGTGAACAGGTGACCAACGGCGTTTTGGGAGAGATTTACGTTACCACCGCCCGCGCCCTGCGTCGCTGCGGCGTTCCCGGCTGGGGTGTCTTTACCAATAAAGAACTGCAGGGTGGTGGCCCGCTGATCGACATCGGCATTCATATGCTGGATGCTGCGATGTATGTGCTGGGCTTTCCGGCGGTGAAAAGCGTGAATGCGCATAGTTTTCAAAAGATCGGCACGCAAAAGAGCTGTGGTCAATTTGGCGAGTGGGATCCGGCAACTTACAGCGTCGAAGATTCGCTGTTTGGCACCATTGAATTTCATAACGGCGGCATTCTGTGGCTGGAAACGTCATTTGCACTCAACATCCGCGAACAGTTGATTATGAACGTCAGCTTTTGTGGTGATAAAGCCGGTGCGACGCTGTTTCCAGCACATATCTACACCGATAACAACGGTGAATTAATGACGCTGATGCAACGGGAAATGGCAGACGACAACCGCCATTTGCGCAGCATGGAAGCCTTTATCAATCACGTACAGGGCAAGCCCGTGATGATAGCCGACGCCGAGCAGGGGTACATCATCCAGCAACTGGTGGCGGCGTTATATCAATCCGCAGAAACAGGGACGCGTGTGGAATTATGACCAGGCCAGTAACGTTATCAGAACCCCATTTCAGCCAGCATACCCTGAACAAGTATGCATCGCTGATGGCGCAGGGGAACGGCTATCTTGGGCTTCGCGCCAGCCATGAAGAAGATTACACGCGCCAGACGCGAGGGATGTATCTGGCGGGGCTGTATCATCGGGCGGGAAAAGGTGAAATCAACGAACTGGTGAATCTGCCTGATATCTTGGGGATGGAGATTGCCATAAATGGTGAGGTTTTCTCGTTATCCCGCGAAGCCTGGCAGCGTGAACTTGACTTTGCCAGTGGAGAATTACGCCGTAGCGTTGTCTGGCGTACCAGCAACGGCGCAGGTTACACCATCGCCAGCCGTCGCTTTGTTTCGGCAGACCAACTGCCGCTCATTGCGCTGGAAATCACTATTACGCCACTGGACGCCGACGCGTCAGTGCTGATTTCAACAGGCATTGACGCCACGCAAACCAACCACGGTCGCCAGCATCTCGACGAAACCCAGGTGCGGGTGTTTGGTCAGCATTTGATGCAGGGGATCTACACCACCCAGGATGGGCGCAGTGATGTGGCCATCAGTTGTTGCTGCCAGGTGAGCGGTGATGTGCAGCAATGCTATACCGCCAAAGAGCGCCGTTTACTGCAACATACCAGTGCGCAGCTTCATGCAGGCGAGACAGTGACGTTGCAAAAACTGGTGTGGATCGACTGGCGGGATGACAGGCAAGCTGCTTTAGACGAGTGGGGCAGCGTGTCGCTTCGCCAGCTTGAAATGTGCGCGCAACAGAGTTACGACCAACATCTTGCAGCATCAACAGAAAACTGGCGTCAATGGTGGCAGAAACGTCGTATCACGGTAAATGGCGGCGATGCGCACGATCAGCAAGCGTTAGATTATGCGCTTTATCATCTGCGCATCATGACGCCGGCTCACGGCGAGCGCAGCAGTATTGCGGCAAAAGGCTTAACCGGCGAAGGCTACAAAGGCCACGTTTTCTGGGATACAGAAGTATTTTTGCTGCCGTTCCATCTGTTTAGCGATCCGACGGTTGCCCGAAGTTTACTGCGTTATCGCTGGCACAACTTGCCAGGCGCGCAGGAGAAAGCGCGACGCAACGGCTGGCAGGGCGCGCTATTTCCGTGGGAAAGCGCGCGCAGCGGCGAAGAAGAGACGCCGGAATTTGCCGCCATTAACATTCGCACCGGGCTGCGGCAAAAAGTGGCCTCGGCGCAGGCGGAACATCATCTGGTGGCCGATATCGCCTGGGCGGTTATTCAATACTGGCAGACCACGGGGGATGAAAGTTTCATTGCGCATGAAGGCATGGCGCTACTTCTGGAAACTGCAAAGTTCTGGATTAGCCGCGCGGTGAGGGTTAACGACCGTCTGGAAATTCATGATGTTATTGGGCCAGACGAATATACCGAACATGTCAATAATAACGCCTTCACCAGCTATATGGTGTATTACAACGTCCAGCAGGCGCTGAGTATTGCCCGCCAGTTTGGCTGTAGTGACGACGCGTTTATTCATCGTGCCGAAATGTTCCTTAAAGAACTGCGGCTGCCAGAAATTCAGCCCGACGGTGTTTTGCCGCAGGATGATTCGTTTATGACTAAGCCGGCGATTAATCTGGCGAAATACAAAGCGGCGGCGGGGAAGCAAACCATTCTGCTGGATTATTCACGCGCAGAAGTGAACGAGATGCAGATCCTCAAACAAGCTGATGTGGTGATGCTCAATTACATGCTGCCAGAGCAGTTCTCATCGGCATCGTGTCTTGCCAATCTGCAATTTTATGAACCGCGCACTATTCACGACTCGTCATTAAGTAAAGCAATCCACGGCATTGTTGCTGCACGCTGTGGCCTGCTGACCCAAAGTTATCAGTTCTGGCGCGAGGGGACTGAAATCGATCTTGGTGCTGATCCGCATAGTTGTGATGATGGTATCCATGCTGCAGCAACTGGCGCTATCTGGCTGGGGGCGATTCAGGGTTTTGCCGGGGTGAGCGTGCGTGACGGTGAATTGCATCTAAATCCGGCGTTACCTGAGCAGTGGCAACAGTTGTCTTTCCCTCTGTTCTGGCAGGGCTGCGAATTACAGGTCACTCTCGACGCGCAGCGTATTGCGATTCGAACTTCTGCGCCCGTTTCACTGCGTTTGAACGGTCAGCTTATATCCGTGGCTGAAGAATCTGTTTTCTGTTTGGGTGATTTTATTTTGCCCTTCAATGGGACCGCTACCACGCATCAGGAGGATGAATGAAACTGCAAGGGGTAATTTTCGATCTGGATGGTGTAATCACCGATACCGCGCATCTGCATTTCCAGGCGTGGCAGCAGATTGCCGCTGAAATTGGCATCAGTATTGATGCGCAGTTTAACGAATCTCTAAAAGGGATCAGCCGCGATGAGTCTCTGCGGCGCATTCTGCAACACGGGGGCAAAGAGGGCGACTTTAACCCGCAGGAGCGGGCGCAACTGGCGTATCGCAAAAATCTGCTTTACGTCCACTCACTGCGCGAGCTGACGGTTAATGCTGTGCTGCCCGGTATTCGCAATTTGCTGGCAGAGCTCCGTGCACAGCAGATTCCGGTAGGGCTGGCTTCCGTCTCCCTGAATGCGCCGACGATTTTAGCGGCGCTGGAGCTGCGCGAGTTTTTCACCTTCTGCGCGGATGCTTCCCAACTTAAAAACTCGAAACCGGATCCGGAAATCTTTCTCGCTGCCTGTGCCGGGCTGGGCGTGCCGCCGCAGGCATGTATCGGCATTGAAGATGCGCAGGCGGGCATTGACGCCATTAACGCCAGCGGTATGCGCTCGGTGGGGATCGGTGCGGGCTTAACCGGGGCGCAATTACTGTTGCCCTCAACGGACTCCCTGACCTAGTCGCGGTTATCGGCCTTCTGGCAAAACGTATAGCAAAGGAATCAACATGGCTCAGCTTTCGTTACAACATATTCAAAAAATCTACGATAACCAGGTGCATGTGGTGAAGGACTTCAACCTGGAAATTGCCGATAAAGAGTTCATCGTATTTGTCGGCCCGTCGGGCTGCGGTAAATCGACCACCCTGCGCATGATTGCCGGGCTTGAGGAGATCAGCGGCGGCGATCTGTTGATCGACGGCAAACGAATGAATGACGTTCCAGCCAAAGCACGCAATATCGCGATGGTGTTCCAGAACTACGCGTTGTATCCGCATATGACGGTTTACGACAACATGGCGTTTGGCCTGAAGGTGCAAAAAATCGCCAAAGAGGTGATTGATGAGCGGGTGAACTGGGCGGCGCAAATTCTCGGCCTGCGTGAGTACCTGAAACGCAAGCCGGGCGCGCTTTCCGGCGGGCAACGCCAGCGTGTGGCGCTCGGGCGGGCGATTGTGCGCGAAGCGGGTGTGTTTTTAATGGATGAACCGCTCTCTAACCTTGATGCCAAGCTGCGCGTACAAATGCGTGCAGAGATCAGCAAACTGCATCAGAAACTGAACACCACCATGATCTACGTGACCCACGATCAGACCGAAGCGATGACCATGGCGACGCGGATTGTGATTATGAAAGACGGGATTGTTCAGCAAGTAGGTGCGCCGAAAACCGTTTATAACCAACCCGCGAATATGTTTGTTGCCGGATTTATTGGATCACCAGCGATGAATTTTATTCGCGGCACGATCGATGGCGATAAATTCGTTACGGAAACGCTTAAATTAACCATTCCCGAAGAGAAATTAGCGGTTCTGAAAACACAGGAAAGTTTGCATAAGCCCATCGTGATGGGAATACGCCCGGAAGATATTCATCCGGACGCGCAAGAGGAAAATAACATTTCCGCCAAAATTAGCGTGGCAGAATTAACCGGTGCGGAATTTATGCTCTACACCACGGTTGGGGGGCACGAGTTAGTGGTCCGTGCT
>NZ_JBQZXC010000073.1:0-17979 GCF_053555815.1 Shigella sp. SIG6
CTCTTGAGATATATATTCCCGGTTATCTATTGTGGGAATTTAATTTAAGTGCAGAAGTAATATTTTCGCCGTATTTTATTCGGAATATCCTGCTTATCCTCGTGCTGTTTCTCACGTAGTCTATAATTTCCTTTTTAAGCCCACAGGAGAGCAACAATGACAATCCATAAGAAAGGTCAGGCACACTGGGAAGGCGATATCAAACGCGGGAAGGGAACAGTATCCACCGAGAGCGGCGTGCTGAACCAACAGCCGTATGGATTTAACACGCGTTTTGAAGGCGAAAAAGGAACCAACCCTGAAGAACTGATTGGCGCAGCGCATGCCGCATGTTTCTCAATGGCGCTTTCATTAATGCTGGGGGAAGCGGGATTCACGCCAACATCAATTGATACCACCGCCGATGTGTCGCTGGATAAAGTGGATGCCGGTTTTGCGATTACGAAAATCGCACTGAAGAGTGAAGTTGCGGTGCCGGGTATTGATGCCTCTACCTTTGACGGCATCATCCAGAAAGCAAAAGCAGGATGCCCGGTCTCTCAGGTACTGAAAGCGGAAATTACGCTGGATTACCAGTTGAAATCGTAAAGCATTGCCGGATGACGCGTCAGGCGCGTGAATGCCTGATGCGTTGTTAGCATCTCTACAGCGCTCGCCAGCACCGGAGCTCACGTCCGTCCTCCCTTATTGCTAATGATTGCCGGACTTCACATCCGTGGGTTGCCAGAGGGCAACGTTCGTAGAAAAAACAGCCTTGCGGCAACGTGCGGTTTCCCGGCAGATCCGTTTTACGTAATGCTCATTCTTCCTCCAGCGGTTTATCAATGGCGGGGAGGGAATCCAGCAATAATCGGGTGTATGGATGTGCCGAAGCAGTCAACACCTGTTGCGCGTCGCCCAGTTCTACAATCTGCCCGAGATACATCACCGCCACCCGATCGCTCATATGACGTATCACCGAGACATTGTGTGAAATCAGCACATAAGTCAGCCCGTGATTTTCCTGTAGCGTTACCAGTAAATTGAGGATCTGCGCCTGCACGGAGATATCCAGCGCCGAGGTTGGCTCATCAAGCACAATCACGTCAGGCTGCGAAGAGAGTGCTCTGGCAATGGCGATGCGTTGCCGCTGCCCGCCGGAGAACGCATGAGGCAGGCGGTCGAGATACTCCGGACGAATACCCACCTGCACAGCCAACTCCTCTGCCAACGCTCGCCGCTGTTGTTCACTACTACGCTTAGCTATCCAGAGCGGTTCTGTGATGATGCGCCACACCGGTAAGCGCGGATTAAGCGAAGAGAGCGGGTCCTGAAACACCATCTGCATAATGCGTTGTGAGCCTGAACGGATGTACTGCCCGTGGCTCGGTTGCAGCATGCCCATTAAAAGCTGTGCGAGGGTGCTTTTGCCGCAGCCTGACTCGCCGACGATCCCTAAGGTTTCACCACGGCGGATCTGTAAATCAATACCATTAATGGCATGAACATGTTCCGTAGATTTACCAAGCCAGTTTTTACGGGCCGGAAAATTGATATGGACGTCGCGTAACGTTAATAACGTGTCAGACACTTATGACCTCCTGCTGCGGATACCAACAGGCGCAGTGCTGGTTGTTGTCACCACACGCTGTCAGCGCCGGGACGTTTTCACACTGTGCACCTGCCGCATAGCAACGATCGCGAAAAGCGCAGCCGTCAGGCAAATGGGTGAGGTTTGGTACCGTCCCTGGAATGGCGGGTAATGGCTGGCGTGGTACTCCATGTTCTGGTGCGCATTGCAGCAAACCAATGGTATACGGATGCCGGGGATGATGGATAACGTCTGCCGTCCCGCCGCTTTCAATTACGCTTCCGGCATACATCACGTAAACGCTATCGCACAGTTGCGACACCACGGCCATATCATGGCTGATGAACAGTACCGCAGTTCCACTGGCGCGTGCTTTATGTTTAAGCAAACGCAGTACCTGCAACTGTACTGTGACGTCCAGCGCCGTCGTCGGTTCGTCGGCAATAATCAATTGCGGCTCGCAGGAGAATGCCAGCGCAATCATTACCCGCTGGCGCATACCACCTGAAAGCTCAAACGGATAGCGCGACATAACTTCCACGGCATCCGGGATTTGCATCTCTTCCAGCAGGGCAATCGCTTTAGCTCTGGCTTCCCGACGACTTATTGGTTGATGATGGCGGATTACGTCCATCATCTGAAGACCTATTCGACGTGTCGGATTAAGGGCGGTCATCGGTTCCTGAAAGATCATCGCCACTCGTGCGCCGCGCCACTGACGAAGCTGTTTTTCCCGAGCGTTAAGAACATCTTCTCCCAGCAGTGAAATCTGCCCCCGATGTACGCAATAACTGCCCGTCGGTAGCAGACGCATAATCAGCATTGCGGTGACTGATTTACCTGAGCCGGATTCTCCCACCAGACCGACAATTTCGCCGCGGTTAATCTGCAAGGACACATTGTTGAGCGCGTGAACATCACCGTTAAAACCGGGGAAACTTAAATGCAGCTGTTGAATGTCCAGAACGGGTTGGGTCATGACTGCTTTCCTCCTGCTTTCGGGTCAAGCAGATCGCGAATACCATCACCAAAGAGATTAAACCCGACGGCGGTAAGCAAAATCGCTGCCCCCGGAAATGCGCAATACCACCACTGATCGAGTACATAGTTGCGACCATTCGCTACCATCGCGCCCCATTCAGCACTCGGTTGTTGAGCACCTAGGCCAATAAATCCCAACGTGGCGGCCATTAAAATCGCGCTACCGATATCCAGCGATGCCTGCACGATCAGCGGCGGTAGGGAGTTACGTAAAATATGCCAGTTGATCAGATGCCAACGAGACGCGCCAAAGGTTTTCGCCGCCTGAACATAGGTATACTGGCGTACAACTAATGCTTGCCCCCGCGCCAGGCGCACATAAAAGGGAATTCGCACAATAGCAATCGCCAGCATGGCGTTAAATAAACTCGGCCCGAGAGCGGCAGCCAGTGCCATTGTCAGTACCAACGAAGGAATCGACAGCATAATGTTCCATGATGCGCATGATGATGGCGTCTGCGCGTCCGCCAAGCACACCGGATAGACATCCGAGTAGCGAACCAATCATACCCGCAATGGCGACCACCACTAATCCGGCGAGAATTGATTGCTGACTGCCGACCAGTACGCGGCTAAACAGATCGCGTCCCACTTCATCGGTGCCAAACCAGTGCGCCGCAGAAGGCGGCAAAAGGCGGGCGGTTAAATCAATGGCGTTGGGATCATGCGTCGCCAGCCACGGTGAAAAAATCATCATCAGTAGCATTAATACAATGATGACTGCGCCGGTCACGGTGAGCGGACTGCCTTTCAGCATCCATACCAGTTTTGCACCGTTAAATCGCGTTTGTTTTTGTGGGCGTACGGCGGACGTTTCCTCGCTTAGCATCATTCACCACCTCCACGTCATCACGAAGCGTCAGGTCGAGCGCCGTGCCACGGCTGTGATTAGAACCGACCGTCACATCAACAACATATTGCGGGTCTGGGCAGGCTTGCCACAACATCGCCTGTGCTTGTTGTGGGCGATACGCATCGTAAATCACCAGTTGTAAGCCTGACAGCTGGGCGATACTGATACTTTTCGCCAGCGCGGTAATCGCATCTTTATGTAGCAGACAACGCGCTTGCTGATAAATAGCTTTACCTGTGATGTTATCAACGCAGGCATATTTCAATTCGATCTCCAGATCAGGGAAGATCACGGCTAAATCAACCAGTTCGGTGGTATCCGACATAAACGGTTCCTGTATAAGACAAAAATTGCTGCGCTTTCCGCTTATGCAGATCTCATGCCATGCCGGGATAAGCGCCAGAATGCTGGCTTAAAGTTATATTTTTTAACTTTTGATCAACATTTGTGCAGCGTAGTGCAGTTTTGGTACAAGAGGGAAAGTTAAGGAAGGAATCTCCCGGAATCGTAGCTGAAATCACAGTATTTAAGTGACAGTGTCACCTTAAAGGAAAACCCGCGAGTGCGGGCGAGAGGAATTTGTCAGATTTTCAGCGGTAACACGCTGCTCATCCAGCCTGGAATTTCTTCGGCGGGAAGGGGGCGGGAAAAGAAATATCCCTGAATAACGCGACAGTGGATCTTACGTAGCATCTCAAATTGCTCTTTGGTTTCGACCCCTTCCGCCACGACGGTTAAATTGAGGCTTTGCCCAATGCTGGTAATGGCTTCAAGTAAGGCCAGGATGCGTTTTTCCGTCAGACAACGATCGACAAAGCTTTTGTCAATTTTGATTTCCGTTACCGGAAGACTGACTAAGCGGGATAATCCGGAAAAGCCCGTGCCAAAATCATCTACCGATAAACCCACGCCCATATCACGCAGGATCTGAATGCGCTTAAAGATTTCGGTATCGTGTTCCATCATCATGCTTTCCGTGATTTCCACCGTCAGCTGGTGGCCGTCAATACCCCAGGCTTGCATTGCATCAGACACCTGATTAGGCAGCTGATTACTGCGAAAGTGCAGCGCCGACAAGTTCACGGATAACGCCGGGATATGAATATTCTGGCTACGCCATTCTGCTAACTGACGGCAAGCTTCCGCGATGACCCAGCGCCCAATATTTTCGATTTCACCAATCTCTTCTGCGAGAGGAATGAGACTTTACGCAGAATTTCATCGCCAGTGTTATGGCCCCACGTATCGTTGATCTCTTTGAATTTATCAACGTCAATAATCAGCACTGACAGCGGTGTACCGGTCCGGTTGGCATGGGCAATTTCGCGTTTGAAGATAGTCGGCAGGAAACGGCGGTTAAGTAATTTCGTCAGTACATCCATACCGACTTCGTGGCGCGATACTTCTTCAAACAATTCACGCAGCAAGGTAATAATCTGCGATACGGTATTTCTTATCTGTAATAGAAATTTCACCCGCAAACTTCTGTTATTCAAAATCCTGGTGTTACGCATGGTTTGATTGAAAATACCGTCGAAATCCTGAATCAGACGGGAGATATGGCCCACTTCGGCAATGCCGCTAAAATAATGTCGACCTTTATGGTTAAACCACAGGCCAAAATCAGCCTGGCTTAAAGGCAAACTGCTGCCTAAATCAGAATCCAGCAGGACTTTATAGATAATATCTATTTCCCATGAAAGTATTGAGGCTATTTGCCGTTCTTTTTCTTCTTCGGCGTTTTCCAGTAACGAGAAGATACGATAGTTTTCATCTTCCTTTGAGGCACTACTGTCACTAAAGGTAAACGCGCGGGTCATCACTTCCATCGCGATATCAATACTGTTAATCGAGAAATGGTAGACCTGAAGTTTTTCTGCGGCGGAATAATCCGAAGAGAAGATTACCGGATAGAGGATTTTTTTCAGCACCCGAAACCCCATCTCGACAATTTCTACCGGAATTCCTATGCGGGCATGCACTTCCGCGACGGTATGCTGGATTTGTATTAGCCTTTCGACATCGTCAACCTGGGCAGAAAGCACGTTAATAATCCAGCGTTCCATCGCACTTTTCAACTGCCGCTCAACTTGTTCATTACTCAAGAATTCTTCGGCATGCGGGTCGATGCGGACAATTCGATAAAACTCGATACTCAGATAATGAGCATGCGCAAGGGCAATTTCTGCGGCTTTAGCACGAATGAGAGGATCTGCCTGTTCGACAAGTCCGGTCCACTCATCTTTCATTCTTTTAAAATACATCTCCATAATTCACACCCTTATAAGGCTGGGAAATCAGACGGAATCAAAACGAAACGCAACGTGCGAGATCGACTAACTGCACCATATTCTCCTGAAATATGAAGATATACTGAAAAGAAATAAGCGACTTAAGACAGTTTCAATCTACGCTACTGTTCTTCAGAAGAGTATAGCCCATCGTAATTATTTTTCGGTGACAGCGAATATCGTATGGTTTTTCATATTCATACATTTTTATTAGGGATTTATAGCTGTTTAACTAAGTGTGGTTAATTGCGTGGTTAATTTGACTTATGTAAGCATGATTACTAGTGGGATATTTCACAAGGTGTAACAAGCCGGTGGGTAAAGCACCGGCTTGTTACAAAGTAAGCATGGTAGTTTAACTGCCCCAACGACTTTGCAGATAGCTGACCGCTTGTTGAGTCTGCGGTTTATTCAGATAGTCCTCACGGAACAAGATGGTGCCGCTAATTTCTGGTACCGCATCGTTAAGATCGAGCTGCTTTTTCAGTTCCGGTACGCCGCCGTTAATCATCCAGTCTGGCTCTATCTTTGAAGGTTCACCCACTTTATAGAAGGCGATACCGATATACAGGCGGGTCCTGGTCGGTTTAACGACATCCGCCCACCATTTTGCCAACACGTCATAACGCGCGGCACTCCGTGAGAACGGCCAGTAAATTTGGGGAGCAATGTAATCCAGCAATCCTTGTTCCACCCATCGACGGGTGTCAGCGTAGGATTCGTCATAGGCTGCCGCGCCTCGGGTATCGGAACCGAGCGGATCGTGTGATCGGTTACGCCACACGCCTGCCGGGCTAACGCCAAATTCGACTCCCGGCTTAATGCTTTTAATGGTGTGTGATACCTTTGCAATTAACTGCTGAGTATTGTTGCGCCGCCAGTCTGCTTTTGACGCAAATGCGCCTCCGTATTTACGGTACGTTTCGTTATCATTTAGCCGTGAACCCGGTGATTCAGTATAGAAATAGTCGTCAAACTGCACGCCATCTACCGGATAGCGGGAAACCACTTCAGCGACTATTGATGTGATCCAGTCCTGAACCTCAGGGATGCCCGGGTCGAGGACAAAGCGATCGCCAGACGTTCTGATCCAGTCACGGTGTTGCACATAGACGCTCGCCGGTTGTTGAGACAGAGTGCTATTCAGTTCCCTGATAGTACCGGGCTTCGTATTAACCGATACGCGATAGGGGTTAAACCAGGCGTGTACTTTCATCCCACGCTTGTGGGCTTCGTCGAGCATGAATTGCAGCGGATCGTAACCCGGATTTTCACCAATCTTACCGGTCATAAGATCGGACCACGGCAAAATTTTCGATGGCCACAGGGCGGTACCGTCCGGCTTGACCTGGAAAAAGACCGTGTTTATGCCGAGACGTTGGAGATGATCCAGTTTGTCGATCATCGCCTGTTGTTGTACACGGGCTCGGCTGGTGGGATTACTAATGTTAACCGAGGAAACCGGTGGCCAGTCGAGGCGAGAAACCGTGGCCAGCCAGATGCCACGCATCGGTTGTGACGATTGTTGCGTCGTGGCTGGTGGCTTTGAACCTGCTGGTGGTGTCACCATGGACTCTGGAGGCGTGCTTTTACAACTACACAGTAAAAGTGCCAATGCAACCAGTATCGCTGGTCTTCTAATCGTTAATTTCTTGTTTCGGGAGCAGATATCCATATGTGCTGGTTTCCGGTAAACAGATGTGCGCTCATTCTCGTACTTATCCCGGTTAAGTCAATACGACAGCAAGCACGAAAAAGGGAGCGATGAATTATCGCTCCCTTGTCTTATAACCATTCAGACATGGTTAGTGTTTCTTGTCATTCATCACAATATAGTGTGGTGAACGTGCACGCGGGTGCAGGAAGAAGTGACTTTTTGGTGCGTTCTGACTGTTGATTGGCTCCAGAGTGACGCCGGTATTCGCTTTGCCTTTACGATCATGAACAGCATAGAGAATAAAGGGCAGGGCAAGTACCACCAGGAAACTAACAACCAGTAATTCAACATACATATCGGTAGAATCACCCTGGATGTTATCCGGCGGCAGGAAGGAAACAATAAACGCCATAATTGAAGTCAGCAGACCGACAATTGCCACGACCAGTTTCACCCCTTTACCACCAGGGATATTAAATGTGCGTTTTAAGTCAGGATGTTTAAGAACCAACACAATGTAGCCAATAAACAGCATGAAATAAGCACACAGATAAATCACCACCGTCAGCGCCAGTGCGATCAGGAAGGACATGTTGTTACCGCCACCGGTATTGGTGAGGATGATCAACGCGATAGAAGTAATCACCAGCTGCGAAATGACCAGCGTTACCGGTACGCCATTTTTGTTCATTTTAGCGAATGCCGCTGGCAGCAGGTTTTTCTGCGCTGTGACATACATCCCGCGAGAAGGACCAACAATCCAGGAGGCGATTTCCGCCAGAACACCCAGCAACAGCAGTGCGGAGATCACGCGAACCGTCCACTCAATTTCCGGTGCCACATGGGACATCAGAACGGTAAAGGTTTGCATTACCCCTGCGGAGAGGTTGATTTCATTACCCGGAATGACCATCGCAATAGACAAACCGCCAACAGAGCTTAAGCAGATTGCCGCCACCATCAGCAGTAACATAGCCAGTGGATAGTCGCGCCCGGGGTTGCTCATTTCATTGACGTGAGTTGCGGAAGCTTCTACGCCCATATAACTCAAAATGAAGGCAACAAATACAACCAGTGTGCCCACTTTAGAGAAGTCAGGGAAGAAGGTCTTCGAATCCATTTCGATAGCAACGGGGGCACCGGAGTGCAGGTAAATAGCCGCTAATGCGATCAAAATAAATGCAGGTAACAGGATACCGGCGAAGAAGCCAACTTTAGCAATTCGCGCCGTGTATTTCGTGCCACCAAACTGCGTTAATGCCAGCGCCCAAAGAATGATGAGTGCTGCAATAGTTTTGGTAATGGGGTCTTCATTCAGCGCTGGCCATTTCAGGATGTAGGAGAGTGCCCCTAACACGAAATAGAGCATCGGAATAAAACCAATGGCGATTTGCAGATAGCCAAATGAGATCGCTGCAAATCCCCATCTCGGACCCAGAGTATTTGATACCCAGGCGAAGACACCACCTTCTTCCCAGCCGTCGACGGTGGCCATTTCCGCAGCACAAAGTCCCACGGGAATAAACCATAAAATCCCGCCTAATAGCAGGAAGAAGACTAATGAAAAGCCCGATGTTGCGAAGGTAGGGTATTCATAAACAGCCATTACCATCGATGCCGTTATGGCAAAGAATCCGAGTAATGTGAGCTGCTTAGCTTTACCTGTCTGTACTGATGTAGCCATATTATCCCCCTAAAACGGTATTCCTGTCGGAACCGCACCTGTTTTGTTCTGAAGCGTATTCAGAACAATATTTTCCGTTGCTAATGCCAGTGAACAGACTTTGGAAATTATCCCGAAACGGGTTCGTTTCGGGACACCGTTACCGTTAAACGTTATCAGGTATGTTTAAAGCTGTTCTGCTGGGCAATACCCTGCAGTTTCGGGTGATCGCTGAGATATTTCAGGGAGGCTTTGTAGTCTTCCAGCAACAGTTCAGCAAAGTCCATTTCGAAGCCGCGACGACACATAATGCGCATCACCACGATGTCGGTGGCTTCACCGCCGAGAGTGAAGGCCGGAACCTGCCAGCCGCGCAGACGCAGACGTTCAGAGAGGTCGTACAGGGTGTATCCCGGATCTTCACCATCTTTCAGTTTGAAGCAAACCGCCGGGATGCCTTCGTCCGGGCGACCGGTACAGATGAACTCATACGGCCCCAGTTTGGCGATCTCATCCGCCAGATAGGCAGCGACCTGGTAGGAAGCATTCTGTACTTTGGTATAGCCTTCACGACCAAGGCGCAGGAATTCATAGTACTGTGCAATCACCTGACCCGCCGGGCGGGAGAAGTTGATGGCAAAAGTACCAATCTGACCACCGAGGTAGTCAACGTTGAACACCAGTTCCTGCGGCAGCGCTTCTTCGTCACGCCAGATAACCCAGCCGCAGCCCAGCGGAGCCAGACCGAATTTATGGCCTGAAGCACTGATCGATTTCACACGCGGCAGGCGGAAGTCCCAGACGATATCCGGGGCGACGAACGGTGCCAGAAAGCCACCGCTGGCGGCGTCGATGTGCATGTCGATGTCGATACCGGTGTCGGCTTGGAATTTATCCAGTGCATCGTGCAGCGGTTGCGGGAACTCATAGTTACCGGTGTAGGTCACGCCGAAAGTCGGCACCACGCCGATGGTATTTTCGTCGCAGGCTTCAATCATGCGTTTCGGGTCCATAAACAACTGACCGGGGCGCATAGGGATCTCACGCAGCTCCACATCCCAGTAGCGGGCGAATTTATGCCAGCAGATTTGCACCGGACCGCACACCAGGTTTGGTTTATCCGTTGGTTTGCCTGCAGCTTCCATACGCTTGCGCCAACGCCATTTCATCGCCATCCCGCCGAGCATACAGGCCTCGGAAGAACCAATGGTGTTGGTGCCAACGGCCTGACCATTTTTCGGCGCAGGCGCATGCCACAGATCGGCAACCATGTTTACGCAACGCAGGTCGATGGCTGCGGATTGCGGATATTCTTCTTTGTCGATCCAGTTTTTGTTAATGGATAAATCCATCAACTTGTGGACGTTTTCGTCGTCCCAGGTCTGGCAGAAAGTGGCCAGGTTCTGACGAGCGTTGCCATCAAGATATAATTCATCATTGATAATCTGAAATGCGACATCGTCGCGCATTTCGTGCAGCGGAAAACGTTTTGATTCTGCGATAGTGGAAATAGACTTCGCACCAAAACGTGAATCGAGTAGTTCCGACCTTAAATCCGTTACTTGCTTCTTATCCATTTTAAACTCCTTAAAATGATTGGATCGCATTAAAAAAGTAGGATTTATCGATAAAGTAAGCAAGTGCAAAGGACTCGTGTTTAAATAACAAAATCCTAATGTTATTTATCGTGAGATATTGTTGGAATGATATTTTTTCATTAAAAACAATGCAGTAGAGAATTCTTGGGTGGTGGCAAGGTGTTTTATGTTGTTATTTTATGCGTTTTCTGTGCCTCCTGAATTATCACGTAAAAATCAGACATTAAAATATCACTATTAGTACTTGGTTATTATTTTGAACGCATTTATAAAATTATTACATAAAAATGGCGAATATTGCTAAAATCCCCGCCAACGATGTGTTGACGGGGCTGTTATTATTTTGGCAATAATACTCCGGTATAAGTATTTACCGGATGAGAAAGATATTGTTTAACGGCAGTGTTAACATTCTCTACCGTCATTTGTTTCAACAATTGCTCCTGCTCAGTCCATGCTGCAGGATCGTCATATTGAATAAGACTATTTATAATAGTGTTCGCTAATTGTTGAACGCTACGCTGTTGGATATCGAGGCTGCGCTGAACGTTTTGCTGGTATTCGTTCAGTTCTTGCTCACTGATCCCCTTAGTCAAACGCTTAACCATCACTTCATTCGCTAACGTTAACAGTTCATCATGTCGTTCTGGTTGACAAGTAAAAGCCAGCAAATGACTGATATCTTTAGCCTGAGGATCAACCGAGAGGCGAGAAGAAACGCTGTATGCCCCAGATGCCTGTTCACGAATATTAACGCGTAGATCTTTTGCCAGTGCGACGTTAAAAGCATCGAGCGCCATACGCGTCGCCAGATTAACAGGTGTCCGGGAATCATAACGCTTCCACTGTGAAACCTGTGCCACAGGTTCATTTTGTTCTTTTACAGTAACCGATGCGTTGTCCGTCGCGCGAGTTAATGGTTTACCTGCGGCTAATGGCGAATCAGAGTGTTTGATTGAGCCTAAGTAACGCGTAATTAACGCCACGAGTTTGTCTTCTGCGACATTACCGACAATGACAAACGTGATATCCGCTGGAGATGAAAACAACTGGCGATCGGCAGCCAGCGCATCTGCGGCAGTAAACTGTGCAATCTGATTTTCTTGCAGTAATTTCGTGCGGTCATCAGCATAGCGCGTCTCATACATCAGCTGGGCGAATTTCTCCGCTGGACGCTGGTCGAGCGTTTTCAACGCCTGAATTTGAGCATTTTGTAGCGATGCCCAAATATTGTCGTTAATCGTGCTGTGGGTGATTCGCTGGTTAATCAACTGGAAACCAGGTTCAGGGTTATTAGTCCGCGCGCTAACGGAGAGCAACGTATTCATGCCACTGACTTTACTGCTCATGGTTACCGAGTTTTCCGCACTCCAGCGTTTCAGGCTGGAAGAGGAGAGTTCGCCAACGCCGCTTCCGCTAACTGCTTTATTTGCCAGCGCGATAAGTGATTTTTGCTGCGCAGGGAAACTTAAATCGCCTTTATTCGATACGGCAATAATTTGTAGCTTTTGCTCTTCACCCGCGGATTTTGCCAGAATAACCTTGGCACCATTGGAAAGTGTTAATGATGTCAGATTCTCAGCCAGCGTTTCTTTGCTGCTAATTTCCGCCTGTGGGTCAGCGTCTACTGTTAACGATAAATTTCTGCCTGGGAAGATGTAAGCCGCCAGCTTTTTGTTGGCGTACTCTTTTTCCAGCGCCAGGATAGCCGCAGGAGACAATGCTTTTTTGGCGGCAAGCTCATTGTTTACCATTTGCTCCCAAAATGCGTCCTGGTTCTTTCTTAACTGCTGCCATTTTTCCGCCAGACTTTGCACGGTAATTTGCTGCCACAGACGTTTCGAAAGTTGATATGTCTCTTCCGGCGACAAGAACGGCGTATTATTTAATGAGCTGGATGCCAGGCGACTGGTCAGCATACGTAAATCACGTTCAGCTTGCTGATCAACCACATTTTTCAGCCAGGTGAGGCGGGTAGATTTGACATCATCGAGTTCTTCAGCAGAAAAACCATGCTGATCAATGGTTGCCAACTCTGCCATTAATGCATTCGCAGCATCCTGCATATTATCGTCTCGTGCATTTACACGGAAAAACAGCGACTGATAATCGGGTGCAATTTTAACGCTGCGCGCAGTGCCGCCAGAAATAGTCTTCAACTCGCCCGACTGTATGCGTTCCTGCAGACGTTGATTGAACAGCTGAACTAACATGCTCCATTCAGCTTGTTCAACAAAGCTTTGCTCATCGTTCACTTGTACCATTGGCAGGCGATAATAGAGTGCGATGCCGTTCACCCGGTTTTCTTTATCATTAATGATATTAAAGCGCAGGTGGTTTTCGGCTTTTGTCGGCCAGACGCGATTTTCAGCTGCTTTGTTAGCCGGAAGCTTACTTAAATTATCCTTTATCAGCGCCAGCGCTTCTTTACTGTCGATATCGCCGACCACGATAAAGGTCATATTATTTGGTTGATACCAGCGTTGATAAAATTGGCGCAATTGTGCCGGTGTGACCGTGGCGACAGTATCCATCAGGCCGATAGGTTCACGGTCTAAATTACGGGTATTAGCCAGCAGGAAAGGGCGGCGCGCCTGAGAGGTGCGCCATTTCGCATCCTGATGGGCACGCCATTCCTCAGTAATTACGCCACGTTCAGCGTCTACTTCGAGTTTTTCAAAGGTTGCGGCATTACTCCATTCACTGAAGATTGCCATCACTTGTTGCAGATTTTGTTTCTGCGTAGTCGGCAAACTCACCTGATACACCGTTTCGTCATAGCTGGTATAGGCATTAACATCGCGACCAAAACGCAGGCCCATTGACTCAAATGTTTCGATGACTTTATTACCCGGCCATGTTTTTGTGCCGTTAAACATCATATGTTCTACAAAATGAGCCACGCCGCGCTCATTGTCTTCTTCCTGCAATGAACCGGTATGAATTTGCAGCCATAAATTTACCTGATCCTTTGGATGAGTATGCGGATAAATCATATATCGCAAGCCATTGTCCAGTTGCCCGGTAATTAACTTTTCATCCTGCGGTAAGGCGGCGGCAATCAGCCGCCCGGGGAGCAACAGAGTTGCCACTAACGTCAGTAAGAAACAGAGGTTTCTCATAATTATCTCCATGCGAAAACCGGGCGAATTTACCCGGTTAAGTAAAATCCGAACTATTAAAATTTCATGCTGACATCAAGCCAGAAAGTACGGCCACTGGCGTAGGTCGCCACACCGGTGTTCGTTGTATCAACAGCGGTTTTGCTATCCAGTACATTGAGAATATCGGCACTGATCGTCAGGTTTTGTTGTTTCAGAAATTGTGGCGTCTAGGACAAGCGGGTGTCCCAGGTCAGGCTGCTATCCAGTTTTTCGTCAACATACTGCTTGTAATCTGAATATTCGCTGATGTATTGCGCATTTGTCTTACCAAGGATAATGCGAGCTTTACGCGCTTCTTGCCAGGCCAGCGTATTCGCCCACACTAACCCGCTCGGTTGATGCGTGAAATCCATGTTTAAGGAGATCTTTAATGGGTTATTAAAATCTGCCACTGGAACGCTATCGTAAGAGACCAGATTACCGTTATAAACCACCTGGTTATCACCGGTATTGCTCTCCTCATAACCATTGTTTAACGACAAGTTGCCCTTGCTCTTGATATAGCTAAAGACAATTTGCGGGTTAATATCTACCTGGCGGATATGCAGGGGTTCGGCCAGTTCAAAACTGAGGTTAAACGAATGCGTTTTGGTTTTGCCATCGTTGTTATATTCAGTAATGGTGGTTTTAGTCGCGCTGTCGGTACGACTGCTTTTGCTGATTTGATCATGCGCTTCACGGTAAACATAGTTTGCGCGTGCAATAACGTTCTTATCGATTTTTTGCTGCAATCCCATTGCCAGTTCATCGTTATAAGGCGTTTTCAAATTCTGATAACGCGTCAGGGTTTTATTACCTGATACCGATTCCGTCCAGCTATTGCGGATATCACGTAATCCCATATCAAGAATATTCCCGCCATAGTAACGGTTATAACCGGCGGTAATCATTGAGGTTTGATCAGCAAAAATATCCCATTCCGTCATAAAGCGCGGGGAGATATTGTGGTTTGACAGATAGTTGTCATAGTCATAACGCACACCGGGCATTAACGACACATTCCGCCAGCTAATGTGATCCGCCATATACAGCGTGTAGTTGTCAATTCCCAGGCTGCCTTTACCTTTATGGTAAATGGTATGGTTCGTTTTCTTTCCTGCAGCATTAATCACATAGGATTCAGACTGGTTATGGCGTTCAGTCCATGCATCGGAATAGATGTATTCCGCGCCGAAGTAGGGTTGATGCGAAACATCACCCACGGCGAATTTTTGCCAGTCCAGGCGTGTTTTGAAGGTGTAATTATCTACAGCCTGGGAAATGTGTCCTAATCCGCCACGGGTACAACGCCCTGTAATATCACCATATGTACATGAAAGTTCGGTGTACCAGATGTCATGATCGTGACGGGTATAATCACTAATATGATCCCAACCAACGGTGGTACGTAGTTTGGCCCATGCGAGTTGCGTATCCATATCCCATGCCAGACCATAGGATTTATTACCCATTTCGCGATCAGACTGCGGGAAGGTGCTGGTATTATAATCACGGCTGGAGCCGGTATATTTTAAGGTTAAATCGTGGGTAAAGCGGTCGCTGGCAAACCAGGTAAATTTGCTCAATGCAGTATCGATAACGTTTTTATACTGTGCCCGACCGGCGACAATGCCGTCATTCGAAACATAATCCGCGCGGGTGATATCAGACTGGCGGCGCGATAAACCGGCGGTAACGCCAAAGTTATCAGCCAGCTCCTGATTAAACGACAAGGTATAAAAGTTCTTTTTAAAATCTGGAGAGAAATAGGTACTTCCTGAAGAACCTTGATTAAATGCGCTCTTGTTATTCTCATCGATATGCGATGTTAACCAGTCCAAACGCGTAGTGCGATAACCCAATTTCACCTTGCTATCATCAGCGTTGAAGCGTTTGATCTTTGCATCAATTACCCCGCCATTGAAGCGACCAAATTCAACCGGCACAAAACTGTCATAAAGCGTCACATTGTCCAGTAAGCTGACATCAAGATAATACCCCTGTGACATCCCGCTAATATTGGTTGCACTACTGGCATCGGACTCATTCGCTGGGTTCAGGTTATTAGTTGCACTAATACCGTCAATCAAATAGGCATTCTGGTAGGGCGACGCACCGTGAATAGAGATTTTCTCAGGGCGAATATCTCCCTGGTTCAACGAGGTACTTTGCGTTGAATCCATGCGTACCGCAGGGTTGGTTCTCAGCAGATCGCTGATATTGCCATTCCCGGTCGGTAAACGCTCGATGCTTTCACTGGTGTAATGCGTGTTGCCGTTTACGGGTACAGGGACAGGAGCATAGACCGTCATCTCTTCAAAAAAATGCATGTACATGTTTTTGTCATCGACGGCCTGCGCCACATCAGCGCCACATAAAATGACGCCAGGAATAAGAACTCGCTTCATTTATTTATATCTCCGTACAGCAGGGCTTTTATTGTTGTTATAAAACCGTGCTAATGTCACAAATATCATCAGCCAGGTTCCAGACACCGGGTTGATGTGTAACCATAATGACGCCGCTTGTGGGTAGTTTTTCACGCACTAAACGCAGTAAGCGTATAGCCTCTTGTTCCTCAAGATGAGAGGTAGTTTCGTCAAGAAATATCCATTTCGGACGTCGTAAAATTAATCGTGCCAGGGCGATACGTTGTTTTTCGCCGCTGGAAAGAATATCTCCCCAGCGATCGTGGTCATGAATACGCGCAGCCAATTTCCCCAGACCAACCTGATGCAGTACTTCGCTCAACGATTTATCGTCTACGGGCAGGGGAAGTGCTTTACAAATAATCTCTTTCAGTAAGCCGCTTTTGATTAACGGTGTTTGTGACACATACCCACTGTCAGCAGGAGAAGAAATATCACCTTTAAACCACGGCCAGCAGTGGGATAATGTTTTAAGCAGTGTGGTTTTTCCCGCACCAGAGTAGCCTTTCAGTAATAGCCATTTGCCTGGCGAAACATGAAAGTTCAAGTTCTCTAATATGATCTTATTATCAGGCGTACGAATACTCGCATTAGCCACTTGTACCGCATGTTGGCAATTTTTAGGCTTATTCGTAGGGCGCTGTTCAGTGAGTTGATGGAACTCATACAAGCGATCGATAACCGCAGCCAGTTCAGCAAGTTCGTCATATTTATAAATAAACCAGCTTAAATTGTTCGATACTAGCATAAATGCCTGGCGCGATTTCATCAGTCCGCCCAGATTAATCTGCCCGCTAATAAACTGCGGCAATAACAGAAAGTAGGGAAGAACGCTAAGCGAGCGCGAATAAATATTTTGCCAGTAATCAAGCCACCGCTGACGATTCATTAAACGATGCCAGTTCTCTTTAATGGTATGAAAATTGTCGCGCAACTCCTGGCGTTGTAGAGACTCAGCATTGCTTAGCGCAATCAGTTCTGCCTGCTTATTATGCTGCACAAGATTAGTTCGAAATGTCGCCTCGCTACGTTGTTTTTCCACATTAAGCGGACGAATACGTTTACCCACCTTATGGGTAAATAAAGTTCCACCGATCACAATGAGCACGACGGTATAGACCATATACCCCTGGATACTCCATTCTGTTCCACCAACAGTGAATGAGAGCGTACCCGCGCTTTGCCAAAGAATAACGGTAAAGGTGATCAGCATGCTAAGTGACTGGATGAAGCCAAATGAAAGACTGAGCGTTTTGCTGATCAGTAAGAGAATGTCTTCAGCGATACGTTGGTCAGGGTTATCTGTATTTTTATGCTCGCCGTAGATCTGCGTGAAGTAGTAGTTTTTATCTGCAAACCAGCGATTAAGGTAGTAATCTGTTAACCATTCGCGCCAGCGAATAGTCAGTAGTTTAATTAACCATGTTTTGTTTACGGATATTAATACAAAGATCCCCAGCAGGGCAGGGAACCAAAGAACAAGCTGCCAAAGCTTATCGGTTTCTTTCTGGCTTAGCGCATTGAAAAAATCATTATTCCAGTCGTTTAACCAGACCTGAATTTTAACCACGCCAAGGATCATTGCGAGGATAATAATGATTAACAACACTGAAGTTTTATTATTCTTACGCAGCCAAAAGGGCTTCAGCAGACAGAGATACTTTGCTATCAACATACAAAACGTAATGGGAATGGTTATCATTAGCGAAAATTGATTGTGCCATCCAATGATTA
>NZ_JBQZXC010000074.1:0-17927 GCF_053555815.1 Shigella sp. SIG6
CTATTGGATGGTAAAGCGCTAACAGAAATTTTTACGCAAGCGAAAGCCCGGCAGATGATCATTTGTGCCGATATGATCAAACCGCGGTTGAATGAAACGCTGGATGATATTTGCGAAGCATTGAGTTATGTCGATTATCTGTTTCCAAATTTTGCCGAGGCAAAATTACTCACAGGGAAAGAGACACTGGATGAAATTGCTGACTGCTTTCTTGCGTGCGGCGTAAAAACGGTGGTGATTAAAACGGGTAAAGACGGCTGCTTTATCAAGCGTGGTGACATGACGATGAAGGTGCCGGCGGTCGCAGGAATAACCGCCATCGACACCATTGGCGCGGGCGATAACTTTGCTTCAGGTTTTATTGCGGCACTGTTAGAAGGCAAAAATCTGCGTGAATGCGCACGCTTTGCCAATGCAACGGCGGCTATCTCGGTTCTAAGCGTCGGTGCCACCACCGGCGTAAAAAACAGAAAGCTGGTCGAACAATTGCTGGAAGAATACGAAGGATAATGAAGGCAAATGAAAAAGATACCTTTAGGCACAACGGATATAACGCTTTCGCGAATGGGGTTGGGGACATGGGCCATTGGCGGCGGTCCTGCATGGAATGGCGATCTCGATCGGCAAATATGTATTGATACGATTCTTGAAGCCCATCGTTGTGGCATTAATCTGATTGATACTGCGCTAGGATATAACTTTGGCAATAGTGAAGTTATCGTCGGTCAGGCGTTAAAAAAACTGCCCCGTGAACAGGTTGTAGTAGAAACCAAATGCGGCATTGTCTGGGAACGAAAAGGAAGTTTATTCAACAAAGTTGGCGATCGGCAGTTGTATAAAAACCTTTCCCCGGAATCTATCCGCGAAGAGGTAGAAGCCAGCTTGCAACGTCTGGGTATTGATTACATCGATATTTATATGACGCACTGGCAGTCGGTGCCGCCATTTTTTACGCCGATAGCTGAAACTGTCGCAGTGCTTAATGAGTTAAAGGCTGAAGGGAAAATTCGCGCTATAGGCGCTGCTAACGTCGATGCTGACCATATCCGCGAGTATCTGCAATATGGTGAACTGGATATTATTCAGGCGAAATACAGTATTCTCGACCGGGCAATGGAAAACGAACTGCTGCCGCTATGTCGTGATAATGGCATTGTGGTTCAGGTTTATTCCCCGCTAGAGCAGGGATTGTTGACCGGCACCATCACTCGTGATTACGTTCCGGGCGGCGCTCGGGCAAATAAAGTCTGGTTCCAGCGTGAAAACATGCTGAAAGTGATTGATATGCTTGAACAGTGGCAGCCACTTTGTGCTCGTTATCAGTGCACAATTCCCACTCTGGCACTGGCGTGGATATTAAAACAGAGTGATTTAATCTCCATTCTTAGTGGGGCTACTGCACCGGAACAGGTACGCGAAAATGTCGCGGCACTGAATATCAACTTATCGGATGCAGACGCAACATTGATGAGGGAAATGGCAGAGGCCCTGGAGCGTTAAATACTCAACACGATTCACCTCTGTTTCTGTGAAAACTGTGATGAAAATCTGTGATTCAAATAGGTTATTTTGAAAGTAAACATCGGTTATGCGATAATCGCGCTAATGTGATGTAAAAAGATACAGGGGTGTAATCGTGGCGGCAAAAGACAGGATTCAGGCAATTAAGCAAATGGTTGCCAACGATAAAAAGGTGACAGTCTCAAATTTGAGTGGGATTTTTCAGGTAACCGAAGAAACCATTCGCCGCGATCTTGAGAAGCTGGAAGATGAAGGCTTTTTGACCAGAACCTATGGTGGTGCTGTTTTAAATACAGCGGTGTTGACGGAGAATATCCATTTTTATAAGCGCGCTTCATCGTTTTATGAAGAGAAGCAGCTTATTGCACGCAAGGCACTACCCTTTATCGACAATAAAACCACCATGGCAGCCGATTCCAGTAGTACCGTAATGGAATTGCTCAAATTGTTACAGGACCGTAGTGACCTGACGTTGCTAACCAACTCGGCGGAAGCGATTCATGTTCTGGCTCAGTCAGAAATTAAAGTCGTTTCAACGGGTGGGGAACTAAACAAAAATACACTTTCCCTGCAAGGAAGAATTACTAAAGAGATCATCAGCCGCTACCATGTCGATATCATGGTAATGAGTTGTAAAGGTCTTGATATTAACAGCGGCGCGCTGGACTCTAATGAAGCGGAAGCTGAAATCAAAAAGACAATGATCCGTCAGGCGACAGAAGTTGCGTTATTGGTTGATCACTCTAAGTTTGATCGTAAAGCTTTTGTCCAGTTAGCTGACTTTAGTCATATTAATTATATAATAACTGATAAATCACCGGGTGCAGAGTGGATAGCATTTTGCAAAGACAATAATATCCAGCTGGTGTGGTAATTTAAGCACACGTTGTCAATATTATTTGTTCCTGCGCCTGGAAATAAAATGATGATAAAGATGCGGCAAGTGAATTTGCCGCAATTGCTACCTTTTATAGCAAATCCGAGGCACCCAATGGAACAATATGATCAAATTGGCGCAAGACTGGACCGCTTGCCTTTGGCCCGGTTTCATTATCGTATATTTGGTATAATAAGCTTTAGTCTGTTATTAACGGGGTTTTTGAGTTACTCAGGTAATGTCGTCTTAGCAAAGCTGGTAAGCAATGGATGGTCAAATAATTTCCTCAATGCCGCCTTTACCTCGGCATTAATGTTTGGTTATTTCATCGGCTCACTTACTGGTGGGTTTATTGGTGACTACTTTGGGCGGCGCAGGGCGTTTCGCATAAATCTTCTCATCGTCGGTATTGCTGCAACAGGGGCCGCTTTTGTCCCTGATATGTACTGGCTCATTTTCTTTCGCTTCCTGATGGGAACAGGAATGGGGGCGCTGATTATGGTTGGCTATGCCTCATTTACGGAGTTTATCCCCGCGACGGTGCGTGGAAAATGGTCCGCGCGGCTCTCATTTGTTGGTAACTGGTCGCCCATGCTGTCTGCGGCGATAGGCGTGGTGGTTATCGCTTTTTTTAGTTGGCGAATAATGTTTCTTCTGGGTGGTATTGGCATACTGTTAGCCTGGTTTCTCTCAGGTAAATACTTTATCGAGTCGCCACGATGGCTGGCAGGGAAAGGGCAAATCGCCGGTGCAGAAAGCCAACTTCGTGAAGTAGAGCAGCAAATTGAAAGGGAGAAGAGTATTCGTTTACCCCAGCTTACTTTGAACCAGAGCAACAGCAAGGTTAAGGTAATCAAGGGTACCTTCTGGCTCCTGTTTAAAGGGGAAATGTTACGACGTACATTAGTTGCGATAACTGTTTTAATTGCAATGAACATTTCGCTTTATACCATTACCGTATGGATACCGACCATATTTGTTAACTCCGGCATTGATGTCGATAAATCAATATTAATGACCGCTGTTATTATGATTGGTACTCCGGTAGGAATATTTATTGCGGCATTAATTATTGATCATTTTCCTCGTCGATTATTTGGCTCCGCCTTACTTATTATTATTGCCGTGTTAGGCTATATCTATTCAAGTCAGACTACAGAGTGGGCGATTTTAATCTATGGTCTGGTGATGATCTTCTTTTTATACATGTATGTTTGCTTCGCGTCGGCGGTTTATATCCCGGAGCTTTGGCCAACGCATTTACGCCTGCGCGGTTCGGGTTTCGTTAATGCCGTCGGACGGATCGTCGCAGTTTTCACGCCCTATGGCGTTGCGGCATTATTAACACATTATGGGTCGATCACGGTGTTTATGGTGCTTGGTGTCATGTTAGTGCTCTGTGCGCTGGTTCTCTCCATTTTTGGCATCGAAACGCGGAAGGTGTCGCTGGAAGAGATTTCTGAGGTGAATTAAATCTTTCGTTGATGGCATCAATTGCCAGATGTACCACTGACGTGTTTTATTTGGCCTACAATGCCAGTACAGAATTGTAGGCCAGCGTAAAATTACCCCTGCGTCTCTTCCCAGTCTGCCAGCGTATATAGCGTTGCCCCAGCTGCTGACATCTCCATAAACGCGTGTGCACTGTCCTGGGGCTGGATATTCACGCCACGACAGCCATCGGTAATCACGTTTACCTTATAACCTAACTGTAACGCGTCCAGCACGGTAAACTTCACGCAATAGTCAGTAGCCAGGCCCATAACGATCAATTCATCGATTTCATGATCGCGCAACCAGTCATCAAGCGCGGTTTTCTGCCGACGTCCGTTATCAAAAAAGGCACTGTAACTGTCAACTAAAGGATTTTCGCCTTTATGGAACACCGCTGCGATCTCTTTTTGATTCAGTAACGGATGTAATTGTGCGCCTTCACTGTTCTGCACACAGTGTTCAGGCCAGAAAGTTTGCCGCAGGCCGTCGAGTTGGCCTGGCGTATAAGGCTCTACGCCGTGCTGGCTGGCAAAGCTGCCGTGATTCGCCGGATGCCAGTCCTGGCTGGCGATAACCGCTTCTCCGCGCGACTGGCACCAGTCAATAAGGCGGTTAGCAACCTCCACCGTACTGTCACCTTCCGGTACGGCGAGCGCGCCACCAGCACAGAAATCATTTTGTAAATCGACCAGTAACAGGGCGCGATGGGGCATTGCAGTCTCCTTAATCATCCGGCGTCAGTTCGCCGCGCAGGTTTTGGCTCATGGCCTTGCGAATGGTTTCAGTATCCAGTTCTTGGCTCAGCAGGTAATGCAGTTTGGTTAGCGTGGCTTCTACAGTCATATCTGCACCGCCAATAACGCCGGCATGGGCGAGGGCGTTACCGGTGGCATAACCACTCATATTCACTTTACCGGACATACATTGTGTCAGGTTGACCACCACAATACCGCGATCGCTGGCTTCTTGTAATTCCTGCAGGAAGGCTTTGTTTTGTGGCGCATTACCCACGCCATAGGAGCGCAGAATCAATGCTTTCACCGGTTGGCGCAGAAAATTGCGCACGACGTCAGCAGAAATCCCTGGATAAATCGTCACTATGCCAATTGGTTGTGGCGTGATTGGATGAACGATTAATTCCCCTTCACCGTGCGGGGCGGGTGGCGTATTCAAACGACGAATATGGATACCAGCTTCCAGTAACGGAGGAAGGTTTGGAGAGGCAAACGCATCAAAACCATCGGCATGGGCTTTGGTAGTGCGGTTGCCGCGATACAATCGGTTATTGAAAAAGAGCGTTACTTCGTTGATCGGATAATTCGCCGCAACGTACAACGCATTCAGCAGATTAATTTGTCCGTCAGAGCGTAACTCAGCCAGCGGGATTTGTGACCCTGTCACAATGACCGGTTTACCGAGATTCTCGAGCATGAACGACAGCGCAGAGGCGGTATACGCCATCGTGTCGGTACCGTGTAGAATGACAAAACCATCATAGTCGTCATAGTGCGCTTTAATATCTTCAGCAATATGCTGCCAGTCTTCCGGCGTCATATCAGAAGAATCCATCAACGGCGTATATTCATGAATGGTGAAATCTGGCATCTCCGGGCGATGGAATTCCGGCATCAGCGCCAGTTGGCGTTGTAGATGACCTGACACCGGAATATAACCCTGCTCGGAACGCTGCATCCCGATGGTCCCGCCCGTGTAGGCGACGTAAATTGATTTCTTTTGCATGATATTGATATGAATGATATCGAAAGAGCAAAAGTATATACGTGAGGCAGGAGGAGCGCACCTGATACTATGCGGATAAGGAAATATGGGGCGAGACAGCGGGAAGAGGATTCGTCGAGGTAAAAAATAATGTGGCCGACGATCTGTCGGCCACTCAGTACAAGACTTAACGCACGTTGGCGCAGGTCAGGCAAAACGCATAACGGTTTTGTGGGTCGTTAAACGCGGCCAGCTTGTCGCTTTCACTTTTAACGGTAGAGGCTACCGAGGCAAGCGGTGCAGGTAACATGGCCTGGAACGCATCTGGCAACATTGCCCGGACAGAACCAGACATGTTGTCCATCACTTTGTCGAAGAAGGTCGGTTCATCAACGTAGTATTCCAGATGCCACTGTTTCACTTTTGCGAGCTCTGCTGCTTTGGCAACCGCATCATCGAAATCCCCGAGACTATCGACCAGCCCGTTAGCTTTTGCATCCTGACCGGTCCAGACGTGGCCCTGGGCGATTTTATCAATTTGCTCCGGCGTCGAATGACGCGCATCAGCAACCAGCGTGATAAAGCGTTTATAGCCATTCTCAATGCTTAATTGCATCATCTGCTGCGCTTCCGGCGGCAGTGCCCTGGTGATAGAAACATCCGCCAGCGGTGAAGTTGAGACACCATCAGTATGAACACCAATCGAATCCAGACTATTTTCTACGGTGGTGATCACGCCGAAGATACCGATAGAACCGGTCAGGGTGCTGGGGTTAGCCACAATGTAATTAGCTGGCGTGGAAATCCAGTAACCACCAGATGCCGCCATGCCGCCCATCGATACAACCACAGACTTACCCGCTGCCCGGGCTGCTGCCAGTTCAGCGCGAATCACTTCAGACGCGGTAACGCTGCCGCCTGGGCTATTAACACGCAGGACAATCGCTTTCACTTTCGGGTCAAGGCGAGCGTCGCGGATTTGTGCCGCAGTGGTATCACCGCCAACATTCCCCTGAGTTTCCTCGCCATCCATAATTGCGCCATTAGCGAAGACGACACCGATGCTGTCACCGGTATCTGCCGGCGTTTTCAATGCGTAATCGTAATAACTGATGGCGCGATAATTTTTATCAGTCTTACTCCAGCCGAACTCTTTGGTCAGAGCTTTTTCGATTTCGGCACTCGATGCCAGTGCATCGACCAGCTTGTTTTCCAGTGCATATTTCGCGGTATCGCCACCGGTTTTGGTTAAACCCTCAAGCAACCCTTGCGCGCCAGGGAATACCTGCTGAGCAGGGATCTGCCGGTTAGCGGCAACAGTATTCAGATAGTTTTGCCACAGCTCACCAATCCAGCGGCTGTCAGCTTCGCGGGCTGCCGGTGACATATCATCACGAATAAACGGTTCAACGGCAGATTTATACGTACCCACGCGGAACACATGGGTGGAAACGTTCAGCTTATCCAGCAACGATTTGTAGTACAGACCGTTGGTAGCAAAACCGTGCAGATCAACCACGCCTTGCGGTGACAGCCAAATTTTATTGGCGAAACTGGCGAGATAATATTGCCCCTGGCTGTAGTTCTCGCCAACGGCATAAACCGGTTTCCCGCTGTCACGAAACTCTTTCAGGGCTTTGCCGATGTACTGCATAGACGGCTGGTCGCCGCCTGCGAAGTTTTTCAGATCCATCACGATACCGGTGATATTGCGGTCGTCCTTCGCCTGGCGAATGGTGTTGACGATATCAAACAGTGAGTTTTCCTGCAGACGATCGGAACTGGCACCAAGCAGCTGGCGGCTTAATTTACTAAACCGCTGAGAACTGTCTGGTTTATCGACGATCACACCAGAAATGTCCAGCAGCAGTGCGCCACGACTGGCCGTTTCTTTCGAATCACCACCACTGACCTGCATCCAGATCCCCACACCAACCAGTACGAGGAAAATAAAGAACAGGTTAAGTACCATTTCACGGACGAAATTCAGCAGACGCCACGTCCATTTAAAAAATCCGGCAATAAATCGCCAAAGGGTTCGCATGTATTCTCCCAACTTAAGGTCACACCTGTCACAGGCGCAATAGATGTGGTTATCGTAATGACCCAACCGGCACTTGTCAGCAGGAATTGCGGACTGTGCTGTAACAAAATCCACTCTCGTGTTAATTTTGTGAATAAATATCACGACAGGAGTTAATCAAATGGATGCACTCGAACTATTGATCAATCGCCGTAGCGCCTCCCGCCTGGCTGAACCCGCGCCAACGGGTGAACAACTGCAAAACATCCTGCGTGCGGGTATGCGTGCGCCGGACCATAAGTCCATGCAACCGTGGCATTTTTTTGTGATTGAAGGGGAAGGGTGCGAGCGTTTCAGCGCCGTACTGGAACAGGGGGCGATTGCTGCCGGTAGTGATGATAAAGCTATCGACAAAGCCCGTAATGCGCCGTTCCGCGCACCGCTCATCATCACGGTGGTGGCGAAATGCAAAGAAAATCATAAAGTCCCGCGATGGGAACAGGAAATGTCTGCCGGATGCGCGGTCATGGCGATGCAAATGGCAGCTGTTGCCCAGGGATTTGGCGGCATCTGGCGCAGTGGCGCATTAACTGAAAGTCCGGTAGTGCGTGAAGCATTCGGTTGCCGTGAGCAGGATAAAATTGTCGGTTTTCTCTACCTCGGCACGCCGCAGTTGAAAGCATCTACGTCGATTAACGTCCCGGACCCGACGCCGTTTGTAACTTATTTCTGATAATTGTCGCGAAACTGTCTGGATTGTGAGCAAAGGCGCAGGAATTCAGACACTCTCACTTATCACTTCACGGAATGAGGGTTACCATACCCGGATTGCATTGACAGGAGATGTCCATGAGCGAGAACTCGATTCGTTTGACCCAATACAGCCACGGAGCTGGTTGCGGCTGTAAAATTTCCCCAAAAGTGTTGGAAACCATCCTGCACAGTGAGCAGGCGAAGTTTGTTGATCCGAATTTGCTTGTGGGTAATGAAACCCGCGACGATGCGGCGGTGTACGATCTGGGCAATGGCACCAGCGTTATCAGTACCACCGACTTCTTTATGCCGATCGTTGATAATCCTTTCGATTTTGGCCGCATTGCGGCGACTAACGCCATCAGCGATATCTTCGCGATGGGGGGCAAACCGATTATGGCGATTGCGATCCTCGGCTGGCCGATTAACAAACTTTCCCCGGAAATTGCCCGCGAAGTAACCGAAGGTGGACGCTATGCATGCCGTCAGGCGGGTATTGCGCTGGCTGGCGGTCACTCCATCGATGCGCCGGAGCCGATTTTTGGTCTGGCGGTAACGGGGATCGTACCGACCGAGCGGGTGAAGAAAAACAGTACCGCACAAGCCGGATGCAAACTGTTCCTGACGAAACCGCTGGGGATCGGCGTTCTTACCACGGCTGAGAAAAAATCACTGTTGAAACCAGAACATCAGGGACTGGCGACGGAAGTGATGTGCCGGATGAACATCGCAGGCGCGTCCTTTGCCAACATCGAAGGCGTAAAAGCGATGACCGACGTTACGGGCTTTGGTCTGCTGGGCCACTTGAGCGAAATGTGTCAGGGGGCTGGTGTGCAGGCACGCGTCGACTATGAAGCGATCCCGAAACTCCCCGGTGTTGAAGAGTACATTAAGTTGGGCGCAGTACCTGGCGGCACTGAACGTAACTTTGCCAGCTACGGTCATCTGATGGGTGAAATGCCGCGTGAAGTGCGCGATCTGCTGTGCGATCCGCAAACTTCTGGCGGTTTGCTGCTGGCGGTCATGCCGGAAGCAGAAAATGAGGTTAAAACTACAGCCGCCGAGTTTGGCATTGAACTGACGGCGATTGGCGAACTGGTGCCAGCGCGCGGCGGTCGTGCCATGGTTGAGATCCGTTAATTCAATGCGGTTGTTTATTGCCGAAAAACCGAGTCTGGCGCGCGCCATTGCTGATGTCCTGCCCAAACCGCACCGGAAAGGCGATGGCTTTATCGAGTGCGGTAATGGTCAGGTGGTGACTTGGTGTATCGGTCACCTGCTTGAGCAGGCGCAGCCAGACGCCTACGACAGCCGCTATGCGCGCTGGAATCTTGCGGATTTGCCGATTGTCCCGGAAAAGTGGCAATTACAGCCACGACCCTCCGTGACCAAACAACTTAACGTCATCAAACGCTTCCTGCATGAAGCCAGCGAAATCGTTCACGCCGGGGACCCGGATCGTGAAGGGCAATTGCTGGTGGATGAAGTGCTGGACTATCTGCAACTGGCACCGGAAAAGCGCCAGCAGGTGCAGCGTTGCTTGATAAACGACCTGAACCCGCAGGCGGTTGAGCGGGCGATCGACCGTCTTCGTTCCAACAGTGAGTTTGTGCCATTGTGCGTTTCTGCGCTGGCGCGAGCGCGTGCCGACTGGCTGTACGGCATCAATATGACCCGTGCGTATACCATTCTCGGTCGCAATGCCGGTTATCAGGGCGTACTTTCCGTGGGACGCGTGCAGACACCCGTGCTCGGGCTGGTGGTGCGCCGCGATGAAGAGATTGAAAACTTCGTGGCGAAAGACTTCTTTGAAGTCAAAGCACATATCGTGACACCTGCCGATGAGCGGTTTACCGCTATCTGGCAACCGAGCGAAGCGTGTGAACCGTACCAGGATGAAGAAGGGCGCTTGTTACATCGTCCACTGGCGGAGCATGTGGTTAACCGCATTAGTGGTCAACCGGCTATTGTCACCAGCTATAACGATAAACGGGAATCAGAATCCGCGCCGCTGCCGTTTTCGCTTTCGGCGTTGCAGATTGAAGCGGCAAAACGCTTCGGTCTGAGCGCGCAGAACGTGCTTGATATCTGCCAGAAGCTGTACGAAACGCACAAGCTAATCACTTATCCGCGTTCCGATTGTCGCTATTTGCCAGAAGAACATTTTGCCGGACGCCACGCGGTGATGAATGCCATCAGCGTTCATGCACCGGATCTGTTGCCGCAGCCAGTGGTAGATCCAGATATACGCAACCGCTGTTGGGATGACAAAAAGGTCGATGCGCACCACGCCATCATCCCGACCGCACGGAGTTCTGCGATCAACCTGACGGAGAACGAAGCGAAGGTCTATAACCTGATTGCCCGTCAATACCTGATGCAGTTCTGCCCGGATGCGGTGTTCCGCAAGTGTGTTATCGAACTGGACATTGCCAAAAGCAAATTTGTCGCTAAAGCCCGTTTTCTTGCTGAAGCAGGCTGGCGCACGCTGTTAGGCAGCAAAGAGCACGATGAAGAAAACGACGGCACGCCATTGCCTGTGGTGGCGAAAGGCGATGAGTTGCTGTGTGAAAAAGGTGAAGTGGTAGAGCGGCAAACCCAGCCGCCGCGCCATTTTACCGATGCAACACTGCTTTCGGCGATGACCGGGATCGCGCGCTTTGTGCAGGACAAAGATCTGAAAAAGGTCCTTCGTGCGACCGATGGTCTGGGGACAGAAGCAACCCGTGCCGGGATTATTGAACTGCTGTTCAAGCGTGGTTTTCTGACCAAAAAAGGGCGCTATATCCACTCCACCGACGCCGGAAAAGCGTTATTCCATTCGCTGCCAGAAATGGCGACGCGACCGGACATGACCGCGCACTGGGAATCGGTGCTGACGCAAATCAGCGAAAAGCAGTGTCGCTATCAGGACTTTATGCAGCCGCTGGTGGGGACGCTATATCAGCTTATTGATCAAGCCAAACGTACGCCGGTGCGGCAGTTTCGCGGCATTGTGGCTCCGGGCAGTGGTGGCAGTGCTGATAAGAAAAAGGCTGCACCGCGTAAACGTAGTGCGAAAAAAAGTCCGCCAGCAGATGAAGCCGGAAGCGGGGCGATAGCGTAAGCGAGCGAATCTTTCGTGCTATTCGAGTCATATTCTGAAATATCCAGCGGATCAAGAAAATTCGTTGGATATTTTTTTTGCATGGATAAAATTATCGCCTCTAAAGTATGTAATAACAGGGAATGTGATGAAAACAGTTTTATTACAAAACCATCCTGGGAGCGAGAAGTATTCTTTTAATGGCTGGGGAATATTTAATAGTAATTTTGAACGGGAGATTAAAGAAAATAAGGCCATGCTGCTTTGTAAGTGGGGGTTTTATTTAACATGTGTTGTCGCTGTAATGTTTGTATTCGCAGCGATAACATCCAACGGTTTGAATGAAAGAGGCCTGATTACCGCGGGATGCTCTTTTCTTTATCTATTAATTATGATGGGGCTTATTGTTCGGGCCGGTTTTAAAGCAAAAAAAGAACAACTGCATTATTATCAGGCTAAAGGTATTGAGCCGCTCAGTATCGAGAAGTTACAGGCGCTACAATTGATCGCACCTTATCGATTCTATCATAAGCAATGGTCTGAAACGCTAGAGTTCTGGCCGCGAAAGCCTGAACCTGGCAAAGATACCTTCCAATATCATGTGCTTCCTTTTGACTCGATCGATATCATCAGTAAAAGACGCGAGTCTTTAGAGAATCAATGGGGTATCGAAGATAGCGAAAGTTATTGTGCCTTAATGGAGCATTTTCTTTCTGGCGACCATGGAGCCAATACCTTTAAAGCAAACATGGAGGAAGCCCCAGAGCAGGTTATCGCCTTGTTGAATAAATTTGCTGTTTTTCCCTCAGACTATATCTCTGATTGCGCTAATAATCGCTCCGGTAAATCCTCGGCGAAGCTAATATGGGCGGCGGAATTATCATGGATGATCTCGATATCAAGCACAGCTTTTCAAAACGGGACAATTGAAGAAGAACTGGCCTGGCATTATATAATGCTTGCTTCTCGAAAGGCGCACGAGTTGTTCGAAAGCGAAGAAGATTATCAAAAAAATAGTCTAATGGGATTTCTTTACTGGCATATCTGCTGCTATCGCAGAAAGTTAACGGATGCTGAACTTGAAGCGTGTTATCGTTACGACAAGCAGTTTTGGGAGCACTACAGTAAGAAATGCCGTTGGCCCATAAGAAATGTTCCCTGGGGAGCATCATCCGTTAAATACTCATAAACGCCTGAAATTTTGCCGGGGGCGCTGCGCTTGCCCGGCCTACATTAGAGCGTAACTGCAATGAATTGTGCCCATCTGTAGGCCTGATAAGCGTAGCGCCATCAGGCATTTACAACTTAAATCACACCCTGCGCCAGCATCGCATCGGCAACCTTCACAAAACCGGCAATGTTCGCGCCCTGCACGTAGTTGGTTTGCTCACCTTCACCACCATGCTCAACACAGGCATGGTGGATATCCAGCATGATGTGATGCAAACGTGCGCCAACTTTCTCGGCTTTCCAGCCCAGGCGCGCAGCGTTTTGTGCCATTTCCAGGCCCGACGTTGCTACACCGCCAGCATTAGCCGCTTTACCCGGTGCAAACAGTACGCCTGCCTGCTGGAACAGTTCAGTCGCTTCGATGGTGGTCGGCATATTTGCCCCTTCAGCGACGGCTTTAACGCCATTGGCGATAAGCTGATGCGCGGCGTCAACATCCAGTTCGTTCTGGGTGGCGCAAGGCAGGGCGATATCAACCGGTACAGACCACGGCTGTTGGCCTTCGAGATAGACCAGACCAAATTCTTTGGCGTAATCTGCCACTCGACCATCGCGGCTGGCTTTGATTTCGATAAGACGTGCCAGTTTCTCTTTCGTGAATCCGCTTTCATCAACTACAGTGCCGCTGGAGTCTGACGCAGTGATCACACGAGCACCAAATTCCATCGCTTTTTCGATAGCGTACTGGGCGACGTTGCCGGAGCCAGAAACGGAAACGCGCATCCCTTCAAAACCCATACCGTGGCGTTTTAAAATAAACCAGACCGTAGCCGGTAGCTTCCGGGCGAATAAGACTACCGCCAAATGAAAGGCCCTTACCGGTGAAGACGCAGGCGGTATTGTTGGAGAGCTTTTTCATCATCCCCGCCATAAAGCCGACTTCACGACCACCAACGCCGATATCACCTGCCGGAACGTCGGTATCCGCGCCCAGGTGGCGATACAGTTCAGTCATCAGCGCCTGGCAAAAACGCATCACTTTACCTTCGCTTTTTCCTTTCGGATCGAAATCGCTGCCGCCTTTACCACCGCCCATCGGCAGGGTAGTCAGGGCATTTTTGAAGGTTTGTTCAAAGCCGAGGAATTTGAGAATGGAAAGGTTAACTGACGGATGGAAGCGCATACCGCCTTTGTACGGGCCGATGGCAGAGCTGAACTGCACACGCCATGCACGGTTGACCTGTATCTGGTTGCGATCATCAACCCATACCACGCGAAACTGGATCACGCGCTCCGGTTCAACCAGACGCTCCAGTAATGACATCTGGCGATATTTTGGATTTTGTTCAAGAAAAGGCCAGAGTGTGGTCATTACTTCACGAACGGCTTGCGCGAACTCGGTTTGATTCGGGTCGCGCTTTTGGACATGGTTGAGGAATGACTCCAGAGAATATGTCTGATCCATAGATATAAAAACCTTATATATTAATACGATTGTGCTTATGTTGTTTATGTCATGTGCTTTTGCAGTTTTCGACTATACCATCAAGAATGTGACGGTAAGCAAGAAAAAAATGACCCAGGAAAGCAAATTAATAACGAGAGTAATCTCATAACCAAATGCGATAACTCAGACGCTAAAGTTTTGCCACCCGGCTACCGTTATCAGTAGCAGAGACAATAACGTTAAGGAGTTCCCTGTGAGTCGAGCATTGTTCGCCGTAGTATTAGCATTTCCATTAATTGCACTGGCTAACCCGCATTATCGTCCGGACGTGGAGGTAAACGTACCGCCAGAAGTGTTCAGTTCAGGCGGGCAGTCAGCGCAGCCCTGTACTCAGTGCTGCGTTTATCAGGATCAAAATTATTCTGAAGGGGCGGTAATTAAAGCCGAAGGAATACTGCTGCAATGCCAGCGTGATGACAAAACCCTTAGCACTAATCCGCTGCTCTGGCGGCGCGTAAAGCCATAAACGCCTCTAATAATGGAATGTCAGCAGGGGCCAGCGGATATTGCAGCGCCTCTTCAGGTGAGCACCAGACCAGCGCCTGATGTTCATGTGCCTGTAACGTCCCGTGGAAGTCGGGTACGTGCCAGGCATGAAGATGGATAATCCGGCCCGAAACTTCTCGCTGATGGCTGGCAACATACTCACCCACAGTTGCTTCGATGTCCAATTCTTCGTTTAACTCACGCACCAGCGCCTGCTGCTGGCTTTCATCCAGCTCGACTTTACCTCCGGCAAACTCCCATAATCCCGCCTGATCGCTCTGGGCGGGGCGTTGCGCGAGTAAAATTTTGCCATCACGTTCAATGATGGCGGCAACAACTTCAATCATTTTCATAAATTACACACGGGCAGATAAGCGAAAAATGCCATAATATCCGCACTGTTGCTCAATCAGAAAGGCTTTATATTTAAGGAGTGCCTGTGCTAGACCGCCATCTTCATCCCCGGATTAAACCGTTGTTGCATCAGTGCGTGCGGGTTCTTGATAAACCGGGCATTACGCCAGATGGTTTAACATTAGTGGGATTTGCCATCGGCGTGCTGGCTCTGCCGTTTCTGGCGCTGGGCTGGTATCTGGCGGCGCTAGTCGTCATTTTGTTGAACAGGCTGCTTGATGGTCTGGACGGTGCGCTGGCGCGGCGCAGAGGGCTTACCGACGCGGGCGGCTTTCTTGATATTTCTCTCGATTTTCTCTTTTACGCGCTGGTGCCGTTTGGCTTTATTCTTGCTGCACCGGAGCAAAATGCGCTGGCAGGCGGCTGGTTGTTGTTTGCGTTTATCGGCACGGGCAGCAGTTTTCTCGCCTTTGCTGCACTGGCAGCAAAACATCAGATTGATAACCCCGGTTATGCACATAAGTCGTTTTACTATCTGGGGGGATTAACCGAAGGCACAGAAACGATCTTACTGTTTGTGCTGGGATGTTTATTCCCTGCATGGTTTGCGTGGTTTGCGTGGATCTTCGGTGCGTTGTGCTGGATGACGACCTTTACGCGGGTGTGGAGTGGGTATCTGACGCTGAAGTCGCTCCAGCGTCAGTAATTGCAATGTTATTTGCTACTGCCTGGGCCGCGTTCACCGGTTGCAACCGGATTTTTTGGATCGCTGCTCCATTCGTACCAGCCGCCGTCATACACGGAAACATTCTTCCAACCCATGGCGCGTGCGTACATAAAGGTTTCGGACGCGCGCCAGCCGGTGCCGCAGTAGAATGAAACTTGCTGATCTGGTTTGATATTCCATGCTTTCCACATAGCGGTAATATCATCGGCGCTACGCATGGTGCCATCCGGGTTATGGAAATCTTCCATATGCGTCGAGTCGCTACCAGCGTGTCCCCAACGTGCTCCGGCTATTTCACCTTTTGGTTTAATATAGCTGTAACCGCTGGTCGTACCGATAAATTCTGGCCACGAACGAATGCTCACCAGCGATGCATCCTGGCGATGCAGCAGTCCACGGGCCTGTTCCATATCGAGCATCAACTGCGGTTGTGCCGGGATCTTCACGCCGAAATCCGGTTCCGCTTTCACTTTCGGTGGCGTTCCTCGCTCAACAGGCAGTCCCGCGTCGGACCAGGTTTGCCAGCCGCCATCCAGCAGACGCACATCTTTCACGCCTGCGTAGAGCATTATTTGCGCCACACGCGCTCCAGCGTATACGTCACGCCCGTACAGAATGACCGTGGTGTCATGGCGAATGCCGTGTTTTGCCAGCATCGCTTTTAGTTGTTCATCAGAAACTTTGTTCCACAGCGGTTCGCTTTCCACTTCGTTGGTATCGATGTAGTCAGCGCCAGGAATATGGCTGATAAGGTAAAGCTTAGGAGCGCCCCAGGCCGCTTCAATGACTTTCCAGTCACCGACAGGTTTCGCCGTAACCTCTTTACCTTGTTGCAGGTCATGCAGCCATTGCGGATAAACCAGCTGCTCAAAGTGCGGCAGTTTTTGTAGACGGGAAGGTTCGCTTAGCGCGTCACTCAGAATGGAGATATGCGTAAAACCTGCTTTTTGCAGTCGCGTTTTGACGGCGTCGACATCTTTGCCATTACCGTACAGCGCCACCGGGGCATCGGCTTTCAGGTTATGTTGCTTGATCCACGCGTTGAGCTGTTCGGTGCTCATTTTGTCGAGCCAGCTAGCAGAGAGGTTTAAGGCGGCAGGTTCATGACCAGAAGGGCCATTTAAGGTTTGTGGCCAGCCGTTATAAAACGCGCTGGGGCGAGTATCTATCGCTTTGCCATTTTGTTGCTGAAGTTGGTCAAGTGTAAGAGGCTTCGCCAGTTCAGCGGCCCACGAAGAAGCGCAAGCCAGCCCTAAAGCCATTGCCAGCGCGGTCATTTGAGAAACACGTTTCATCGAAAATCCCGACATTGTAGTTTTGAGTGCGCCATTCTGAACTGACGCATTGAGAAAAACTTTGCGTTATCGCAGTTTGTTGTAATTTTCTGACCACTGCGCCATATCCAGAACAGAACTATCAGCAGGAACATCCTGGAGATCGTGCGTTACCTGAACGACGGGGATCGCCAGGGCGCGAACTTCGCTGAACACCCACTGGCGAAAATTATCGCGCAGAGCCACATCAAGACGGCTGAATGGCTCATCCAGGAGTAACGCTTTTGGCTGGGCGAGAAGGGCGCGTAGTAGAGCAACGCGCGCTCGCTGACCGCCAGACAAAGTGGCAGGATCCTGATGGAAAGCTCCGTCAAGGCCTGAACGCTCAAGTGCATCATTCACGGCATTACGTCGGGCATTCCCCTTAAGTGTCGCCGGTAGCGCCAGCAGTAAATTTTGCCCGACGCTGAACTGGTCAAATAACAGTGCATCCTGAAAAAGAATGCCAATCTGACGCTGTGCGGTGGGTAGCATGTCAATCCGTTGCTCATTGAGCCATAGCTCACCTGTACAAGAAAACTGTCCGGCCAGTGCACCAATCATCCATGAAAACAGAGTGGATTTTCCACAGCCAGACGGCCCCATTAACGTGACGATGTCACCTTTATCAACCGTAAAGTTAACGTTTGTCAGCAAGCGGCTTTCTGGTAAACGTAGCGAAACATTTTTCACGCAGAGCATTAGCGGATTCCTTGTCTGACATAACCTACCCATTTTGCGACTAACGCGGTCAGGGCAAAAATAATAAGCGGTAACAACAGTTGCCATAAAGCCTGGGCGGCGAGAATACCGTTGCTGCCGCCGCTGCTTAATGCCACCGCCTCAGTGGTGAGCGTCGGAAAACGCCCCGCGCCCAGACACATGCCGGGAACCCGGC
>NZ_JBQZXC010000075.1:0-17918 GCF_053555815.1 Shigella sp. SIG6
GAAAAATATGAATAATTCCATTAACCATAAATTTCATCACATTAGCCGGGCTGAATACCAGGAATTGTTAGCCGTTTCCCGTGGCGACGCTGTTGCCGATTATATTATTGATAATGTCTCTATTCTCGACCTGATCAATGCCGGAGAAATTTCCGGCCCAATTGTGATTAAAGGACGTTACATTGCCGGTGTTGGCGCAGAATACGCTGATGCTCCGGCTTTGCAGCGGATTGATGCTCGCGGCGCAACGGCGGTGCCAGGGTTTATTGATGCTCACCTGCATATTGAATCCAGCATGATGACGCCGGTCACTTTTGAAACCGCTACCCTGCCGCGCGGCCTGACGACCGTTATTTGCGACCCTCATGAAATCGTCAACGTGATGGGAGAAGCCGGATTCGCCTGGTTTGCCCGCTGTGCCGAACAGGCAAGGCAAAACCAGTACTTACAGGTCAGCTCTTGCGTGCCCGCTCTGGAAGGCTGCGATGTTAACGGTGCCAGTTTTACCCTTGAACAGATGCTCGCCTGGCGGGACCATCCGCAGGTTACCGGCCTTGCAGAAATGATGGACTACCCTGGCGTAATTAACGGGCAGAATGCGCTGCTCGATAAACTCGATGCATTTCGCTACCTGACGCTGGACGGTCACTGTCCGGGTTTGGGTGGCAAAGAACTTAACGCCTATATTGCTGCGGGTATTGAAAACTGCCACGAAAGTTATCAGCTGGAAGAAGGACGCCGGAAATTACAACTCGGCATGTCGTTGATGATCCGCGAAGGGTCCGCTGCCCGCAATCTCAACGCACTGGCACCGTTGATCAACGAATTTAACAGCCCGCAATGCATGCTCTGTACCGATGACCGTAACCCGTGGGAGATCGCCCATGAAGGGCATATCGATGCCTTAATTCGCCGCCTGATCGAACAACACAATGTGCCGCTGCATGTGGCATATCGCGTCGCCAGCTGGTCGACGGCGCGCCACTTTGGTCTGAATCACCTCGGCTTACTGGCACCCGGCAAGCAGGCCGATATCGTCCTGTTGAGCGATGCGCGTAAGGTCACGGTGCAGCAGGTACTGGTGAAAGGCGAACCGATTGATGCGCAAACCTTACAGGCGGAAGAGTCGGCGAGACTGGCGCTGTCTGCCCCGCCATATGGCAATACCATTGCCCGCCAGCCAGTTTCCGCCAGCGACTTTGCCCTGCAATTCACGCCCGGAAAACGCTATCGGGTCATTGACGTCATCCATAACGAATTGATTACGCACTCCCGCTCCAGCGTCTACAGCGAAAATGGTTTTGATCGCGATGATGTGTGCTTTATTGCCGTACTTGAGCGTTACGGGCAACGGCTGGCTCCGGCCTGTGGTTTGCTCGGCGGCTTTGGCCTGAATGAAGGCGCGCTGGCTGCGACAGTCAGCCATGACAGCCATAATATTGTGGTGATCGGTCGCAGTGCCGAAGAGATGGCGCTGGCGGTCAATCAGGTGATTCAGGATGGCGGCGGGCTGTGCGTGGTACGTAACGGCCAAGTACAAAGTCATCTGCCGTTACCCATTGCCGGGCTGATGAGCACCGACACGGCGCAGTCGCTGGCGGAACAAATTGACGCCTTGAAAGCCGCCGCCCGTGAATGCGGTCCGTTACCCGATGAGCCGTTTATTCAGATGGCGTTTCTTTCTCTGCCAGTGATCCCCGCGCTAAAACTAACCAGTCAGGGGCTATTTGATGGCGAGAAGTTTGCCTTCACTACGCTGGAAGTCACGGAATAATAAAAAAAGCCCGCCGTCATGCCGGGCAAAAGTCACCAGTTACGTTTATGCCACTGTCAACTGCTGAATTTTTTTCTCGCGGCGGATTTTGCGTTCTTCCATTACCGCCACTATCGCCATCAGGCAGATACAACCAATCGCGGCGATATCCAGCGCGGCGAAGGTGCCTGCCCAGCCGGTAAGGCCGAATACCGGCGTCCCATCGGCAATCATTCCCAGACCTAACTTGGCAAAGCTGTCACCAATCAGGTAAGCAAAGGTGCCTTTAATACCATCGGCAGCGCCAATCGCTTTTTTAGGTACAAAGCCAACAGCAGCCACACCAATCAACAATTGCGGGCCAAAGACCAGGAAACCCAACACAAAGAGAGAAGCCAGATAGATATATTCGTTACTGGCATGTTGATACACACCGAGCGTGGCGATAATCAGCGCCAGCGCGATGCAGGCCACCAGGCCACGGCGACCGTTCGCCAAGTCAGAGAGCCAGCCCCACAGCAGCGTACCGACCAGCGCACCAGCTTCAAACAGCGTAAAGCCCTGAATCGCCACCGCTTTAGAGAGTTTCAGTTCCTGGAACGCGTATACGGTTGACCACTGGTCGATACCAATACGTACCACATAGAGGAAAATGTTGGCGAAGCACAGCAGCCAGATCACTTTGTTTTTCAGCACATACTCAACAAAGATCTGCCACTTGGTCATATCGGTAGATTCTGTCTCTTTGTCCTCTTCGCTGATCTCCTCGCCGAACAGTTCTTCAGCTTTGCCGAGGCCATAAGATTCCGGGGAGTCGCTGCCGTAACGCAGGCCGATAAAACCGACAATCAGCGCGATAATCGACGGGAAGATAAACATGCCGATGACATGGCCATCGAACAGGTAATTTGCCCCGAACAGCGCCACACCTGCTGCGCCTGCACCGCCAAGGTTGTGAGAAATATTCCAGAAACCGAGGAATGTCCCGCGTTTACGACGCGGCGTCCATTTGGTGATGGTGGAGTAACTGCACGAACCGCCGGTACTCTGGAAAAAGCCGCTTAAGGCGTAGAAGGCAATCATCAGGAACAGGCTAACCGAGCCGCTGCCCATACTGGCACTGAAGCCCAGCATACAAATGGCAGAGAGGATAAGCATGAACGGCAGGAATTGTTTGGTGTTTTTGCCGTCGGCGTAGTATGAAACCAACGTTTTACCCACGCCATAAGTGATGGAGAAACCCAGGCCGATCATCCCCAGCTGCGTCATGCTCAACCCGTAGGTCGAAATCATATCGTTCTGCGCGATGTTAAAGTTCTTGCGAATCAGGTACATCGTCAGGTAGCCGATAAAGACCACCAGGTAGGATTGCATGAACGGTTTGAACCACATTTTGCGCCGCACTTCGAGCGGAAGGTCCAGGGTCGGCTTGCGAACCTGGTTTAGGAAAGCCAGCATAGGTTACTCCTGAAATGAATACCTGCGTGAGGCATGCATTGTAAAAATCAGCAGCAAATCAGGCCTGAGATAGCGTCCAAGAAAAACCTGGAAAATTTCTTAGTTTTGCCAGATATGAAGTGAAAAGGTGAGATGCATCACGCTTCACGCGGTGTCTGGGCGTTCAAAAAGGGCAGTAACAGCAGTGCGGAAATCCCGGCGGCGATAGAGATAACCACAAAAAATCCGCTCCAGTGCCAGGTATCGAGCACTTTCGCCAGCGGCCAACCAGCAAGCGACGCCCCCAGATAAGCAAACAAGCCGACAAACCCCGTCGCCGCCCCTGCCGCCTCTTTGTGGGAACACTCTGCCGCCGCCATACCAATTAACATCTGCGGGCCAAAGACAAAAAAACCAATGGTGAAGAAGCAGGTTGCCTGCATCACGTAGCTGGCAAATGGCATCAGCCACAGCGAGCCGACTGAAAGCAAAATTCCGGCGGCGAAAATCAAATTCATCGGCCCACGGTTGCCGTTAAACAATTTGTCCGAGCCCCAACCGGCTACCAGCGCACCGATAAATCCGCCCAGTTCAAACATCGTCACTGCCGTATTCGCCGTGACCAGATCGACGCCCAGCGTCTCGGACATATACAAATTGCCCCAGTCGTTGATCGCCGCCCGGACCACATAGACCAGCACATAGCAAAACGAAAGCAGCCAGATATACGGATTCAGCAACACATATTTGGTGAGTATCTCTTTACGCGTCAACCCTGCCCCTTCTTGTTGTTGCGCAATTTCCAGCGCGTCGTGCCGCCATTCACCGACCGCCGGTAAACCTAACGCCTGCGGGCAATCGCGTAGCCGCCAGCAGAGAAAAATCCCCACGACTATCGCCATACAACCAGCAATCATCATCCCGGCACGCCAGCCGTAATGCAGCGCGCTCGCTGCCATCACAATGGGAATGAGTGCGCCGCCGACGTTATGCGCCGTGTTCCATAATGCCCACCAACCGCCGCGCTCGGTACGTGAATACCAGGCCGTTAACAGACGCGCACACACCGGTGAACCCCAGCCCTGGAAAAAGGCGTTCAGCACCCAGAGCACGGCAAACGCCCATAGCGACGTCGAGAAGCCAAACAGAATGTTCATGATGCCCGTGGCGATAAGCCCTATCCCCATAAAATAACGGGCATTAGAGCGATCGCTGACAATGCCGGAGACAAACTTCGACACGCCGTAAGTAATGTAAAACAGGGTCGCTAACAGGCCGATATCGCTACGGCCGAGCACGCCGTTAGCAAGGATTTCTGGTACCGCGGCGTTAAAACTTTTCCGCGTGAAGTAAAACAGCGCGTAACCCAGCCAGATGGTCAGCAGAATATGCCGACGCCAGTAGCGATAACGGGCATCAATTTCATGTTTATCTGTCATTAATGGCGCATCGGCAGGCGCTTTCAGAAACGGCAACATCATCGAACCTTAGACATAACGTTGAGGTAGAGAAACGCTGACACGCGTGCCGTGCAGACAGGAAATGTGTAATGTGCCGCCCAGCGCCGTTACACGCTCGCGCATTCCGGTGAGGCCAAAACCTTGTTGCCCGGAACCCGGCGGCAAACCGCTGCCATCGTCTTCAATCACCAGCATCAACCGTTCATCCTGCTGCCAGCCTTGCAGCGTAACCGCGCTGGCATCGGCATGTTTCACAATGTTGTTCAGCCCTTCCTGGCAGACACGAAACAGCGTCACGCGCTGGTTTTCGCTTAATGCTGATTCATCGATACGCCATTCGAGATGGCTGACAATGCCGCGCCCTTCCAGCTCCATTTCCCGCATCAGTGAGCGGATGGCCTGCTCCAGGGTGAGATCATCCAGCTGGCGCGGACGTAACCGTCCTAACAAACGGCGCACCGTGTCGTAAACGCCCAGCGACAGTTGTTCGATGAGCTGCCCGCTCTGCTTCACACTGGCGTTATCTGCCGCCAGCCGCTGAACAATGCCCGCCTGAGTACGAATAGCAGTGATGGTCTGACCGATATCGTCGTGCAGCTCACGCGCCACGTCGCGGCGCACGCTCTCTTCGGTTTCTAACAAACGTTCAGCCAGATGCTGATTGCGCGCCAGTTCCTTTTGTAGCGACTGGTTAAGTTCACGCAACCGCTGGATGCCTGCGCCCAGTAACAACCCTGTCAGACTTTGCACCAGCAACGAGAGTAATAAATCCACCGGATGATCGCGCCAGGTTTGACTGGCGATCAGCGCGATGGCGTTCATCAACGTCGCAATCAGCGCTCCTTGCCAGCCATAGTGCCAGGCCAGCGCGATAATCGGCAGCGCCAGACAGAATGGCGTAAAGCGCGACAGTTCGTCCGGCAATCCCAACTGGAGCCAGAGACTGATAACAAACAGCAGCAAGTACCAGACCAGATGCCGCCCGCGCCAGTTGATGGGCTGAGAAACCAGTGACGGGCCGAGCGGCAGCCAGGTGTTATTGGCGAGATAGTGCCAGAACACCAGACATATCGGGGCCAGCGTCAGACCGCCAGTTAAAGTCAGCAACAGCGCATTCCACGACTCTTTGCCGTGCCAAAGCCAGGGCAGCGACTGCAACAACGCCGCCGCCGTTAACGCCGCACCCTGTAACAGCAAGGTGCGCCAGTCACGCTGATGGCGATAGCGCGAGATCAGCGCTACGGGCAGTAACGTCAGTAAACTACCGATCATCAATAACGGAAAATGGGTTAAACCGACCGCCTGCGTTAGCCAGTAAATCAGCAGCCACTCCGCACCCAGCAATACGGGCCAGTATCCGCGCGGGCATTGCAGCATTAGCCCCAGACGCAGACCAAACGGAAATAACAGCACCGCCATATCAGGGCGCTCAACCAGATGCAGGCTGATACTCCATAGGCAAAACCATGCGGCAGAGAAGATAAAAAAGCAGGCAATAACGGTAATTAAGCGGGAGAACAACGTCTTCATCACCAGCCATCAAACATGCGGCGCGCCAGCTCTACGTCGTTACTGACGCCCAGTTTTTCCATCAGATTGGCGCGATGGACGTGTACCGTTTTCGGTGACAAGCCCAGTTCGGCGGCAATCTCTTTCACCGCCATTCCTTGCGCCAGTTTTTCCGCCACCTGGCGTTCACGTTTGGTCAGCGGGTCCTGACGACCGGATGCCAGTTTAATGGCAATATCCGGCGTCAGATAACAGCCGCCCGTGGCAACCGTATGCACCGCAGCAATGAGTTCATCCGGGCTACAGCGTTTGGAAAGAAAGCCGCGTGCCCCCGCGTTAAGCGCCTGCTCAACCAGCGCAGGACTGTCGTGAACGGAGAGCATAATCGTCGCCATACCTTTCGGCAGCTGGCTTAGCAGCTCCAGACCGGAGATATCGGGCATGGAGATATCGCAAATACACACCTGCACACCGCGCCCCGGCAGCCCCGCCAGCGCCTCGCGCCCCGAACCAAACTCGGCAACTACCTGCAAATCAGGTTCCAGCCCCAGCAGCTGCGCAAAGCCGGAGCGGACGATGAGGTGATCGTCTATAAGGGCAACGGTGATCATGGTCTTGTCCTGGCGGGTAAAAAAAACGCGCTTACCTTAACGATAAGCGCGATGTTGTTCAAGCCTTGAGCGGTTACTGAAAAAACACCGCGATCTTGTTAAACATCGTCGGATCGGACTGATTACGCTGCACTTTCACGACATCTTCCAGCTTATCGATTTGGCTTATCATCTGCTCCAGACGCTGGTCGTCATTGACCAGTAGCCAGATATGGCTTTTGTCGCTGTCCTGAATCGGCAGACAAAGAATGCCTTCAACGTTAAAAGCGCGGCGGGCAAAAAGGCCACAAACGTGGGTCATTACGCCCGGATGGTTGCGAACGGTGAGCTCCAGAATTACGTTGTTATGAGTTGTGTTTTGCATGGCTTATTCCCCCACCATTTCAGTATTCGCCGCACCTGGCGGCACCATCGGGTAAACTTTTTCTTCGGCATCAATGCGCACATGGATCAGCGCCGGGCCAGGGCGATTGATGATTTCCTGCAATGCAGCCTGCGGATCGGCTTCGTTATTCAAATCACAGGTTTCGAGGCCGAATCCGGCGGCAATCTGCATAAAGTTGATTTTGCCCGGATAGGTGGCGGCAAAAACGCCTTGCTCGTAGAACAGACTCTGTTGCTGATGCACCAGCCCCAGCGCTTCGTTGTTCATCAGAATGATTTTGACATCCAGCTGATTTTCACTGGCGGTCGCCATCTCCTGAATATTCATCATCAGGCTGCCGTCGCCGGAGAAACACAACACTTTGCGATCCGGGTTCGCCAGCGCCGCGCCAATCGCCGCAGGCAGGCCAAAACCCATCGTGCCCAGCCCACCGGAGGTCAGCCACTGGCGTGGGCGATTGAGCGGATAAGCTTGCGCGGTCCACATCTGATGCTGACCCACATCGGTGGTGATAATCGCATTGTCATCGACACAGGCGGCAACGGCGTTGATCAGGCCGTAATGGCTTAATGGATCGCACGCTTTCGGGATTGGACACGGGAATTCGCGCTGCAAATCCGCTACCAACTGGTGCCACTCTGCACGCGGTTGCGCTTCCACCTGCGGGATCAATTGCGCCAGCACGTCATCAACATCCGCCTGAATCGCCACATGCGGCTGCTTGATTTTACCCAGCTCTGCACGATCGATATCGACATGAATAATTTTGGCATTCGGACAGAACTGCTCGGTTTTGCCAATCGCCCGGTCATCAAAACGCGCACCGAGCACAATCAACAAATCCGCCTCCTGCAAAATATAGTTGGTACTGCGCACGCCGTGCATCCCCAGCATACCCAGCGACAACGGATGCGCTTTTGGCAGCATGCCCAGCGCCATTAAAGTCATGGTGGTAGGCAGTTGCGCTTTCTCCGCCAGTTCACGCACCCGCGCAGGCGCATTGATCACACCACCACCCAGATAAAGCACCGGGCGTTTGGCAGCGTTAATCATTGTAGCTGCGTCACGAATGCTTTCTTCGCTAAAGGCGGGTGCAGCGGCTTTTTCTGCCACCGCGGGCTGAGCTTCAATCTCAAAAACCGCCGTTTGTACATCCTTAGGAATGTCTATCCACACCGGGCCAAGGCGGCCTGATTGCGCAATGCGGAAGGCATCGCTCATGACCTGTGGGAGCTCTTCGATATGTCTGACCAGATAGTTGTGTTTGGTGATGGGGATAGAGATGCCGTAGGTGTCCACTTCCTGGAAGGCGTCGGTGCCGATCATCGAGGCGGGAACCTGACCAGTGATGCAAATCAGCGGGATGGAGTCCAGCCGAGCATCAGCAATGGCGGTCACCAGGTTAGTCGCACCCGGCCCGCTACAGGCCATACAGACCGCCGGTTTACCGTCGGTGCGCGCCATTCCCTGAGCGATAAACCCCGCGCCCTGTTCATGGCGAGCCAGAATATGGCGGATTTGCGTGCTTTGGCTTAAGGCGTCGTAAACAGGCAGGATAGAACCGCCCGGAATGCCCGTCACAATCTTAATGCCCTGCTGTTCCAGGAAATGAACGATAAATTCTGCGCCGGTAAAGCGCTTACGCGTCGATGTTGTGCCCGAACTTGCCATGCTCCAGTCCTTTTCTTCTGGGCCGACTTTCCGGGAGGTGCTTAAACGAAAAACCCCGCCCGGTTTGCGCCGGCGGGGTTTTGGAATCGTGTGTTGTTCCAGTCCCTACGGCGCATTGCCGACGACCACCACCACACGCACGACGACCACTGCGGCGGATGGCGCAGTTGGTAGTAGTTTTGCGTTGAACATGGAAGTAGTCATTGGGGACCTTGTTGGTTTTGTGTTTAACAATATTTATACAAGCACAGCTTTACAGGGGAGACAATGGAAAATTTTTCAGCAAGGGAAAATTGAGGGGTTGATCACGTTTTGTACTGAATTGCAGATAACAAAAAACCCCGCCGGAGCGAGGTTTCGTCAGCCGCCTGCGGCTGGTAACCGCAAAGCACACTGTATTATGTCAACACTGAAAGTATACGTGTTCCGCGCAGAACGCGCAATTTCGGCACGAATTTTGACGTATTTAGTGCATAGTTGAGTATCGTTCACAGTTTGCGTTTTGTCCAAATATTACTGTTTATTTATACAGTAAACTTCTATAATATCACTGTACGCAATGTGTTATGCGGGGGCCGCATCGTTACCCGGCGCACTAAGTCCTGGCTGAAACGGGTGGTGCCGTCAGCGCCTTAACCCCGCGTGAGCACACTGTGTTATGTCAACAAGCACAACGTTTCTCCTTGAGATACCGCGTGCACAACAGCTGGCAACAGGCAGCGGAAAGGTACGTCAGCTGGCAGTGCTCCTGAACCACAGGAGACGCGTATGAGCCTGGTGGATATCGCCATTCTTATCCTCAAACTCATTGTTGCAGCACTGCAACTGCTTGATGCTGTTCTGAAATACCTGAAGTAATTCAGATTCAAGTCGCACCAAAGGGGAGCGGGTAACCGCTCCCCTTTTATATTTAGCGTGCGGGTTGGAGTCGGATGCGATGCTGACGCATCTTATCCGCCCTACCATCCCTCCCGGCAACATTTATTGCCGCTTTTGTTTACATATTCTGCCGCTAAACAATTCCCCATTCCTGGCGTATATCTGGCTAACATTCATCAATGTGATAGATTCCTCTCCCGCATTTATGGGAATGCGTAGTGACTTATTCTAATTATTTTTATAAAAGCATCCGTGATAATGAAAAGGCAAAGAAACGTCAATTTGTTATTGATGTTGGTATTACTCGTGGCCGTCGGTCAGATGGCGCAAACCATTTATATTCCAGCTATTGCCGATATGGCGCGCGATCTCAACGTCCGTGAAGGGGCGGTGCAGAGCGTAATGGGCGCTTATCTGCTGACTTACGGTGTCTCACAGCTGTTTTATGGCCCGATATCCGACCGTGTCGGTCGCCGACCAGTGATCCTCGTCGGAATGTCCATTTTTATGCTGGCAACGCTGGTCGCGGTCACGACCTCCAGTTTGACGGTATTGATTGCCGCCAGCGCGATGCAGGGGATGGGCACCGGCGTTGGCGGCGTAATGGCACGTACTTTGCCGCGTGATTTATATGAACGGACACAGTTGCGCCATGCTAACAGCCTGTTAAACATGGGGATTCTCGTCAGTCCGTTGCTCGCACCGCTAATCGGCGGTCTGCTGGATACGATGTGGAACTGGCGCGCCTGTTATCTCTTTTTGTTGGTTCTTTGTGCTGGTGTGACCTTCAGTATGGCCCGCTGGATGCCGGAAACGCGTCCGGTCGATGCACCGCGCACGCGCCTGCTTACCAGTTATAAAACGCTTTTCGGTAACAGCGGTTTTAACTGTTATTTGCTGATGCTGATTGGCGGTCTGGCCGGGATTGCTGCCTTTGAAGCCTGCTCCGGCGTGCTGATGGGCGCGGTGTTAGGGCTGAGCAGTATGACGGTCAGTATTTTGTTTATTCTGCCGATTCCGGCGGCATTTTTTGGGGCATGGTTTGCCGGGCGTCCTAATAAACGCTTCTCAACGTTGATGTGGCAGTCGGTTATCTGCTGCCTGCTGGCTGGCTTGCTGATGTGGATCCCCGACTGGTTTGGCGTGATGAATGTCTGGACGCTGCTCGTTCCCGCCGCGCTGTTCTTTTTCGGTGCCGGGATGCTGTTTCCGCTGGCGACCAGCGGCGCGATGGAGCCGTTCCCCTTCCTGGCGGGCACGGCTGGTGCGCTGGTCGGCGGTCTGCAAAACATTGGTTCCGGCGTGCTGGCGTCGCTCTCTGCGATGTTGCCGCAAACCGGTCAGGGCAGCCTGGGGTTGTTGATGACCTTAATGGGATTGTTGATCGTGCTGTGCTGGCTGCCGCTGGCGACGCGGATGTCGCATCAGGGGCAGCCCGTTTAAGCGCACGTCACCGCAGCATCGTCATCAGCTCCATGGGAGAACGATGCTGCTTTATCAGATCACGCATCACCCGCATATGCGGTGCGGAGTAAGAATAAAACGCCTGATAGCCCGCACAAAGCACGCTGTCTGGCGTCTCCTGCCGAGCGTGCGGGCACAGGCGATGCCAGTCGCACGCCTGGCAGTCACGGCGCGGTTGCGGGTTTTCGCTGCCACACCATTTTTGTAAGGTGGCGTCAAAAAGCTCAATCGAGATACGACTGATATCTGCCCGCACCCAACACTCAAACAGGGCAATTAAAAATTTCCCCCACAGCTCTGCTGTCACCGAAGCGGCCGTCAGATCGCCCCGGTCATCAAATTCAAGATGGGGAATGAGCTGTACGGAGCGGATGCCCCGCTGTTTGAAATTGTGATAAAAATCGGCAGGTTGCAGAGCATCCTTGTACTCTACAACCAGCTTATGCCTGTCCTCTTCAGCATCAATGACCTGACTTCCTGTCATGCGACTCTCTCAATAAATACGATAAGTTGATGTATATGCGTTACAGCAAACAGTATTGCGAGAGATAACACCGCGAGGGAGATCAAAAATTTGTCACGGACTACGTGAAATTGGGAAAAATCGCTATTCGTGACATTCATTAAATTGCGATTACGGGTGTAGTGCCAGAGGATCAGCGCCACGATGGCGAGGATGCCAATCGAAATCCAGAATAACATGCCCGCCTGGTGCCAGTTGTGTTTGATAGCCAACGCCATCAACGCGCCGTAGCCCAGCATGGTACGAAACCACGCCAGTGATGTGCGCTCCGGCTGCAGCCCTGGGTCGGCAATGCGTCTGGCTTTACGGCTATCCGGCATACAACACCAGTCCCATAACGATCACCGCCACAACCATCAATATTAAGCTGATGATTAATAAGCTGTTGGTGTAGGGCAGGTCCTCTTTCAGACGCATCGCTTTTTCATTGCGTAACCAGCGCAGGTAGCCATACATTGCTAACCCGCCGGAAAACAGACACAACAACAACGCCAGCAGTTCACGAATGACGGGCGTGGCGAAATCTGGCGCAAGTTGATCAAGCCCAACCCCCGCCGCCAGAAATCCTAGTGCGGTACGGATCCACGCCAGAAAAGTACGCTCATTAGCCAGCGAGAAGCGGTAATCGGGCGCTTCTCCAAGGCGGGAAATTTTCATTGTTGCTCCTTTGCAATTTCACTAACGCTCTATCTTTAGCGGTTTTTTTTAAGAATTTCGTCCGCCCGTTTCCTGATATGCTTTTGCCATCCGCTACAAGGAGGTCAGATGGGTATCATAGCGCAAAATAAAATCAGTTCATTGGGCATGCTGTTCGGTGCCATCGCTTTAATGATGGGGATTATCCACTTTTCATTCGGCCCTTTTTCCGCACCACCGCCAACGCTTGAAAGCATCGTGGCGGACAAAACGGCTGAAATTAAAAGAGGTCTTCTCGCCGGAATAAAAGGCGAAAAAATTACCACTGTGGAGAAAAAAGAGGACATGGATATCGATAAAATCCTCGATCAAAGCGGTATCGCACTGGCCATTGCTGCGCTACTTTGCGCATTTATTGGCGGTATGCGTAAGGAAAATCGCTGGGGCATTCGCGGCGCGCTGGTTTTTGGTATCGGCATCGTGTGCAGCATTTTGCTGATATTCCTGATTTTTTCCTTCCTGACCGGCGGTTCGCTGGTTTAAGCAGCCTGAATAATGCCCGCCGGGTGATCATCAGCGGGCATGATCGTCAGAATTTCTGTTTTTTCTCCTCCACCTTCACTCCTTGCGTCGGTAGGCCGGTGTCATAGTCGCATACCACTGGCGAATAGCCATCTTGTGGGCGTGGGCGAAACGCCCCCATCCAGCGCGGTCGTGCATCTTTACGCCACGGACGCAGACTCCATTGGTAACTGCGGAACGGATCGCGAATTTTGTCCATGTAATCCAATAAGGCGTCATGCATTTTGCTGCGAACGTCTGCAAAACGGATATCATCGATCAGGTTATGCATTTCATTTGGGTCATTACGGCGATCGTAAAGTTCATCACTGGTGAAGAGGTTGAGCACCAGTTTAAAGTCATCCGTCACCCAGCAACGCACCGGAATAAAACCGCCAAAGCTGTCATGCTCAATCTCGTAGCGGTTAAATTCCACCATCACGCCGCGTGGCTCTTTCACGGCAAGGATATTTTCCCCCGGCAGAATCTCTGGTTTTTCAATATCTGCCAGCGCCATCATTGTCGGCAGTAAATCAATATGACTGACTGGCGTATCGACCTGTCGCCGCTCCCCTTGCGGCGAACGGATGATCAGCGGAATACGGGTGATGTCGTCATACATCGCCGCTCCTTTACTGATCAGCTTATGTGCGCCCATCATTTCACCGTGATCGGAGGTATAAATGACCCACGTATTTTCACGTTGCTCTGGCGTTAAGGCATTGATGACACGTCCGATTTGGTCATCAACAAAGTCATTGCAGGCAAAATAGAGCGGATGGTGATAAAGCCCGTCATCACCGACTGGCGATGGCATCGCCTGCGCCCATAAGCGGTGATGTTCCGGTTTGTTCGCCAGGTCATCCTGTGATTTCTCGCCAAGTTCGTAGTAAAAATCAGCGTATTTCTCTAAATACTCCACCGGACAGGTGAACGGGTGATGCGGCTCATCATACGAAACCACCATCAGGAAGGGTTCCTCGGCGCGCACGGGCTGTTGCAGAAAATCTACCGCTCGATTGCTGATGCGGTGCGCCCAAGTGAAGGTTTCGTCAATATGGTTCGCCTGTAAATCTTCGACGCTGTTTAGGCCATTGCGCCACAGGCTGATCTCTTTTTCCGTCAGTTCGCTAAGATAGTTCGCCCCATCAAACCAGTAATCAGCATCCCACTCCGGCGGACACTCGCCAGTGCCGAAATAGTCATGACCGTCGAGATGCCATTTGCCGATATAACAGGTGTGATAGCCGGCATCCTTAAAGTAGCGCCCCATAGTGGAGATGTTTTTGCCTGGCGCGACGTTGTTGGTCCACGGGCCGGACTGGTTAGCGTAGATACCGGTGAATAGTCCGGCGCGTGCAGGCGTACAAACCGGTGAACAAGTGTAGGCGGAATTAAAGCGAATACCTTCCGCCGCCAGACTATCAATATTTTGCGTATTCAGCGGTTTACCGCTATAGCAACCGACCATATTGGTGGCCTGGGTATCGGTCAATTGGGGCGTTTCATAGGCTATCCTTCGCGTCGGGAGTAAAGGTTACGGCTGGGTCGTGACGATGCCGCCAGCTGTCAAAAATCAGGTAGACAATCACTACGGCAGCGATGAAATAACTGATCATCGCTAACCAGCGCGTACCGTAGCCGCCGAATTCAGCCAGCCCGACATAGACGCCAATCATCGCGAACAGGATACCAATTGACGCGATCTTGACGTTTTTCCACGGTTTCATGTCCACCGCAAACGCATCTTTGAAGGTGAACGGCGTGGCGCGCGGTTTGATAAAACCGATCACCAGCATCACGACCACGTTGATGCAGAACGTACAGGCCAGCACATAGAGGAAATGGAAGTCGAACTTCACCAGATAGTTGATGGTGATGTAGCTGATTATGCCAATCCCCATCGCCACTTTTGCCGCCAGCGCCGGGATGCGCGGGAAGAAAAAGCCCATAATGATGATGGTAACCAGCGGCACGTTGTAAATGCCGTTGAGCTGTTTCATCCAGCTATACAGCCCCTGCGGCGCGTTGGCGATCCACGGCGCTACCAAAACCGAAACGATAGCGATAAAGAAACCAAATTTGCGCCCGACGGTGACCAGCTGCTGCGGCTCGGCATTCTGGTTAATGATGCGACGGTAAATACCCATACTGAATAATGTACTGGCGCTATTCAGAAAGCCGTTGAAGGTACTGATCACCGCACCAAATAACACCGCGCCGAAGAAACCCACCAGTGGCACTGGCAGAACGTTATTGACCAGCGTCGGGTAGGCCATGTCGGCTTTCGGTAGATCCTGATACAGATGAAACGCAATCAACCCTGGCAGCACCAGTACCAGCGGGTCGAGCATTTTCAGCACCGCCGTTAACAGCGCCCCCTTTTGCCCTTCCGCCAGGCTTTTTGACGCCAGCGTGCGTTGCACGATGCCCTGATTTGTACACCAGTAAAAGGTGTTCACCAGAATTAAACCGGTAAATGCCGCGCCAATCGGCAAGGGATCGGTCGGGCCACCGACTGAGTTTAATTTCTCGGCGTGAACGGTGGTAATTTGCTCAATGCCCTGCATAAAGCTGCCCTTGCCCATCGCGATCAGGCCAAATACCGGCACCATCAACCCGCCGATAACCAGCCCAATACCGTTGATGGAGTCCGCCACTGCCATTGCGCGCAGTCCGCCGATCACCGCATACAAAATTCCCGCCAGACCAAGCAAAATTACCAGTAGCCAGATAGCCGCACCGTGAGAAATCTGTAGCGATTCCCCGACGTGAAACAGGCTGTTGAGCGCCAACGCGCCGGAGTAGAGAACAATCTGCAGAAAGCAGACGCCGGTGGCAATGAGGAAGCAGAAGTCGATGATAATACGCGTCGTTTTATCATAACGTTCCTCCAGAAAATCGGGGATGGTGGCAATGCCGCGCTTCAGATAGCGCGGTAAAAAGATTAGCGCGAGGAAGATCAGCGTCACCGCTGAAGTCACTTCCCAGCCCATCACCGACATGCCGCTTTTGTAGGCCTGCCCGGAAAGACCAACCAGTTGTTCCGTGGAAAGGTTGGTTAACATTAACGAAGCGGCAATAACCGGCGCTTTTAGTGAACGTCCGGCAAGAAAATAGCCTTGTTGCGATCCGGTATCTGTTTTGCGAACCTTCCACCAGGTGATCACCGCCACCAGCAGCGTAAAACCGACAAAACTCAAGATTTGTAACGAATTCATCTCATAGCCCTTATTTATGTTTATGTCCCGGACGCATGAATATAGGGAGAGGTAAAATGCGTCGGGTCAGGCAGTCAGATTCTTAAAATACAAACGTCGTATCCCTGAACGGATTGTTTTCTGTTAAGTTCAGGTTGTGAGCATAATTCGCCGGAGGGATATTAAAATGAATGGAAAATTACAAAGTTCAGATGTAAAAAACGAAACTCCGTACAATATTCCCTTATTGATTAACGAAAATGTGATCTCCAGCGGAATTTCTCTGATCTCGCTCTGGCATACCTACGCCGACGAGAATTACCGGGTGATCTGGCCGCGGGACAAGAAGAAACCGCTTATCGCCAACTCATGGGTTGCGGTGTATACCGTACAAGGATGTGGGAAAATTCTTTTAAAGAATGGCGAACAAATAACTCTGCATGGCAACTGTATTATATTTTTAAAGCCAATGGATATTCCCGTTGGTCAGCAAAGCGTTATTTATAATGGCGAAATTTATAATCAGGAACTCACCGAAGTTGCTGAGTTAATAACTTCACCAGAAGCAATAAAAAATAATCTGGCAGTCGCTTTTCTGACGAAAATTATTTATCAGTGGATTTGTCTTATGTCCGCAGATGGTAAAAAAGATCCACAACGGCGGCAAATTGAAAAATTAATTGCCACTTTACATGCCAGTCTGCAACAACGCTGGAGCGTAGCTGATATGGCTGCCACGATCCCCTGTAGCGAAGCCTGGTTGCGTCGTCTGTTTTTACGCTATACCGGCAAGACGCCGAAAGAATATTACCTCGATGCGCGTCTGGATCTGGCGCTATTAAAGCAACAAGGAAACTCGGTTGGCGAAGTCGCTGATACGCTCAACTTCTTCGACTCCTTTCATTTCAGCAAAGCCTTTAAACATAAATTTGGTTATGCGCCGTCAGCCGTGCTAAAGAATACGGACCAGCACCCAACGGATGCCAGTCCACACAATTAACGTAACTCTGGCCAGTACGCTTTGTTGGCCTCCAGCAACTCATCCAGAATAGCTTTGGCGACCGAGGCGCTCGGTACCGTTTTCGACAACGTAATCGCCTGCCACAGGTGCTGATATGAACGCTGTTCCCAGGCGTCCACGACCAGTTTTTCCACCGCCACTTGCTGACTCATTAACCCTTTCTGAAACTGCGGGATATCGCCGACCACCAGTGGTTCAGGCCGTAGTAGCGCACGCGCATCTGTTTGCGATCTTGCAGCCCAACAATTTGCGCCATCCGGCTTTCAATACCGATTGGCATGTCACAGATGTTGAGGATTTTCGCATTCGGGCGCAGACGACGCGTGGCTTCTGCGACAATTGCTGCCGGGTTGGAGTAGTTGAGCATCTAGGCGTTTGGTGAATATTTTTCCATATAATCCACCAGTTCCAGGACGCCGCCAATGGAACGCATGCCGTACGCTATTCCGCCGGGTCCGCAAGTTTCCTGACCAACAACACCGTGGCGCAGTGGGATTTTTTCATCCAGTTCGCGCATCGGGTACTTGCCGACGCGGATGTGCGCCATGACAAAATCAACGTCGCTGAACGCCACTTCAGGATCGGTGGTGTAACTAAACGCAATGTCCGGCGCTTTTTCTTTAAGGATGACTTTACAGGCTTCGGCAATCACTTCCTGCCGCGCGCCATCGTTATCATAAAATTTCAGTGCACGAAGCGGGAAACGGTCCTGATTCGCCAGGAGCATCAACACGATGCCTGGCGTAAAGGTGCTTCCACCGCCTGCGACAACCACTGAGAATTTGGTCATTATACTGCCTCCGTAATG
>NZ_JBQZXC010000076.1:0-17858 GCF_053555815.1 Shigella sp. SIG6
GCTTCTGATGAATCTTCGGAACTAAACGCGATCACAATTAACAGGTTGACAGTTAGCGAAAATACTAGGTGGGGAATACTTGGTGATAGATGGGGGGCAGGAACTACTATCAACAGCCTGACTTGTGAAGGAAATGGTACTCAGGGGGATTCCGGCACAGGTGGTGCGCAATTAGCCATAAATGGTCTTAACTGTTCGTGTGCTTTGGTGTTAAACACCCCATACTTCGAGGCTAATGCCGGGGGAGCAGACCTTGCTATAGATAATACTGGGACGCGACCTGTAACGGTAGTTATAAACGGTGGAAATTTTCATCGCGTGAGCAGTGTACGCTACACGCACACGAATATACAAGTAACAAGCTCAGGTGGGGGAAAAGTTACAGTCTTACTCAATGGCACAACGTTCCAGAGCGCAGGGGATTATCAGCCAAGTCCAGATCGACCATACTGGATAACAGGTAACAATTGCGAATTGAGCGATATTGGTTGCACCTTTATGGAAATAACCAGTAAGGCCACATCGGTTTCTGCAGAGTCAGTTACGCGTTCAGGGAGAATTAACGCCAATGGTAGTGTAGACATTGCGCCGGGTGTTTCATCGGTTAACGCGCATGCTACTGGTGTGTATGATGTAACGTTTTCTCATCCGCTCGCAGCAGCTACTAATGGTTATGTGGTTCAGATAACACCTATATCTGCGCCTGATTCAGTTAGTTGTGATGTTACTTATATTGGTGTAGATACATTTAGGGTGACCCTGCGCAATACGCTTAGCGGAGCAGGAATCTCCAGTTCGTTTGCATTTAGCATTACCAGGCTACTATAAACACGACAGCCTCCCTACGGGAATACGTAGGGAGGCGGATTCATTGTTATTTATTAATGTGAAGTTTTATTTTTTTATTAAATCAAGAGTTAACCATGGAGGGAGCACTGCAAATGAGACAGCTTCTCCATGTTTTGCTTTATTTATTAATTCTGCTCCTTGAGACCAGTTCATGTCAGGAAGAGGGGTTATAAAAAAGTTTAACTTTATCATTACAATAAGGATGACTGAAACATAGATTTTAAAGAATATTTACAAAATACCTTGACCCGTTTCCGGTTGCAAGTGTTGGCAGTTGAGGCACAGAATCTGCCAGTTGAGGTTTTGCCATAGAAAATGTGACAATAAGTATTGGAAGGGTGGCAAACACTTTCATTTGCCAATTTCCTTTAATATAAAGGAAAACACATAATGTAATCACTAAAGTTGATAGTGTGTACGATAAAAGGTGATTATCCCATCCAGCATCAGCGATATTCCAAGGGACAAATGAAAAAAGAAATACATTAGATGATATTATAGATGACATAACATCAAAACTGAATCCTAATGGAGCATGTGATCTTGTTCCATTAAATGTAAGAATTATTGATGTTGCCTGTATCAGCCCACACAAGATCATTGCCAAATATGGTAGTCGAGTATAAAATAAGTATAAACCTCTTATGCTTATTACTCCTTTTGATAAGTGTAAATATTTAAAAACAGATGATGCAATTATAAATATAATAAATGGACCGCTCAATCCAGATAAAACTATAAAAAATAAATCATGTGCTTTCCATAATTTTGACTTGGATATCTTCAGATATTATTATCATTGCTACATACAATGATAAATACCAGTGAGCATTTGTTATATTGGCTTGGACTTCATCAAGCCCAGGCATGCAAATTAAATATACAGAGATGAAGATTTTTGATGTGGTGCTTAGGAATTTAAATCTATCGGTAAATAAGAACCATATGATTATAGCTCTAATTATTATTCCAAAAAAGTTTGATAATAATGGTGCGTAAATTGGATTAATAAATGTCGTCGCACCAACAATGAGTGTTGATACTGTTTGAAAATAACCATTTCTTGGGGTTATGAGTGAACTGAAAAAACCTTGTTCGTATGCATCTTTATACCAAAAAACTGCATCCTCAGCCCAAAACTGGGCATTTGTCAAAATATCAATGCGCCTAAGCCAAATCAAAGTAAATGCAAGTATAAAAATTGATATCTTGTGCCAATTGCGCATTATGAATATCTTCATAAGATCATCCTGTTATTTTCTGCTTTTAATTAAGTACCGTGGTCTTAATTTTGTTTCTAAATAAATTCTACCTATATATTCACCGAGAACACCAATCCCGATCAGTTGCACTCCACCCAAGAAAAGTATTGATACAAGCAGGGAGGGATACCCGCGTACTGGGTTACCAAAGACAAGGGTGTCTATAATCATCCATGCACTATATAAAAATGAAATGCTTGCAACAAACAAACCTATATAAGTCCATACGCGAAGAGGAAAGGTTGAAAAACTTGTGATACCTTCCAGTGCCAGATTCCATAATTTCCAGCCATTAAATTTTGAGATGCCAGCAACGCGCTCTGCGCGTACATATTCAACGACATCTGTCTGACCACCCACCCAGCTCAGTATGCCTTTCATGAAAAGATTGCGCTCAGGCAACAGTTTAATGTTCTCCACAACCTCACGAGACATGAGTCGAAAATCTCCGACATTTTCCTCGATCTTTGGGGTGCTTATTTTGTTGTGTAACTTATAGAACCACTCAGCTGTCTTACGTTTCAGTCGTCCATCAGTTGAGCGGTCTGAACGTTTAGCAAGCACCATGTCAGCACCTGCCTGCCACTTTTCAATAAGATGAGGGATGACCTCAATAGGATCTTGCAGGTCGACATCAATAGGAATTACAGCATCGCCGCTTGCATGGTCTAACCCTGCAAATAAGGCTGGTTCTTTACCAAAGTTGCGTGTAAATGACAGCGGAACAACTAGCGGGTCTGAAACAGCCAGCGCGTTAATAATTGACTCCGTGGCATCTTTACTTCCGTCATTTATGAATACAATTTCTACTTCATATGGCTTCAACTCTTGGAATTCACGTACCGTTTTATAGAAAACAGGTATCGCTTCTTCTTCATTGAAGACAGGAACGACAAGAGATATTTTCATTTCGCATCCCTAAAGACAATGAACTTTGAATAGACGAAACCGCACACCAGACTGATGGCGGAGAAGGTGATAAGAGTGACTATTGGAGGAAGTGAGCATTTATCAGCTGCCCAACCAACAATCACACTCAATATTCCCATAAATCCCACGTATAACATGTAGCGCATCGCTGTAGTCGATGCTTTGAATGTGAATCTTGCATTCGCGAAGAAGCTAAAGCTCACAGCCACTACGAAACCTGTGAAGTTTGCCAGAGCCTGACTGGTATGTGCGGCATAGATACATACACCAAAAACCACCCAGTGTATAAGTGTGTTCAGCACACCTATAGATGTGTACTTTACAAATAACTTTAACATTTATTTAATCAATGAACTCTGAAAGGCATGAAGTCTATCATCCAAGTCTCAATTGATCGATACTTGCTATGTCTGATGAGACAAAACTGAGACACACAAAGCTTTGCACTGGATTGCAAGGCTTTGCGCTTTCCGATAGTGGTTAAGGCGGATCACTCCACCTTTTCATCAATCCAGTCAGCCCACCACTGCATCATTTCTCTGCGCTTATCGAGATATTGAGCATGGTTGTAAATTCAGCAAATGACGTAATGTGTTTGACAAAAAATTAGCGCAAGAAGACAAAAAATCACCTTGCGCTAATGCTCTGTTACAGGTCACTAATACTATCTAAGTAGTTGATTCATAGTGACTGGATATGTTATGTTTTGCAGTATTATGCAGTCTATTTTTTAAATTAAATTTATTGTAACACATTGATATTAATGGTTTTTATTGTTTCACGTTCAGCTTTTTTATACTAACTTGAGCGAAACGGGAAGGTAAAAAGACAAAAAGTTGTTTTTAATACCTTTAAGTGATACCAGATGGCATTGCGCCATCTGGCAGAGTGATTAACTAAACATCGCGGTAATCGATGCGCTTGCCAGAGAGTGGAAATGAACGTTAAACCCGACCATCGCGCCGCTGGCTCCTTCATCGACATCAATACGCTCTACATCCAGCGCGTGAACGGTAAAAATGTAGCGATGGGTTTCGCCTTTCGGCGGCGCTGCGCCATCGTATCCGGTTTTACCAAAATCGGTACGCGTCTGCAAAACGCCGTCTGGCATTGCTACCAGACCAGAGCCAAACCCTTGCGGTAATACGCGGGTATCAGCGGGTAAATTAACAACTACCCAGTGCCACCAGCCGGAGCCGGTTGGCGCATCCGGGTCGTAGCAGGTGACAACAAAACTTTTCGTTCCCGCAGGAACATCATCCCACGCCAGATGCGGTGAAATATTATCGCCATCGTAACCCATGCCGTTAAAGACATGACGATGCGGCAACTTATCGCCATCGCGCAGATCGTTACTGATGAGTTTAATGAACCCTCCTTTCTTGTTTGCAGAAAGTGTAGCCAGAAACCCTCACGCTGACTTCCCGTTATTGGCAAAAAAATGTTTCATCCTGTACCGCGCGGTTAACCGCTGCGGTCAGACGCTGCAACTGTTGCGGGAGAATAATATAGGGCGGCATCAGGTAAATCAGTTTGCCAAAAGGCCGGATCCATACCCCCTGTTCGACAAAGAATTTTTGCAGCGCCGCCATATTCACCGGACGAGTGGTTTCGACCACACCGATTGCCCCCAGTACGCGCACATCGGCAACCATTTCGGCATCACGGGCTGGTGCCAGTTGCTCGCGCAGCTGCACTTCAATAGCCGCCACCTGCTGCTGCCATTCGCCGGATTCGATAATCGCCAGGCTGGCGTTTGCTGCCGCGCAGGCCAGCGGATTGCCCATAAAAGTTGGCCCATGCATAAAGCAGCCGGCTTCGCCGTTACTGATGGTTTCTGCAACCTCGCGCGTGGTAAGTGTGGCGGAAAGGGTCATTGTGCCGCCGGTTAAGGCTTTACCGAGGCACAAAATGTCCGGCGCGATTTCTGCATATTCACAGGCAAACAGTTTGCCGGTACGACCAAATCCGGTGGCGATCTCGTCGGCAATCAGCAAGATACCTTCGCGATCGCACATTTTGCGGATTCGTTTTAACCATTCCGGATGGTACATGCGCATCCCGCCTGCGCCCTGGACAATCGGCTCAATGATCACCGCTGCGATTTCATGACGATGCGCCGCCATCAGGCGGGCAAAACCAACCATATCGCGTTTATCCCATTCACCATCCATGCGGCTTTGCGGGGCGGGAGCAAACAAGTTTTCTGGCAGATAGCCTTTCCACAGGCTGTGCATTGAGTTGTCCGGATCGCACACCGACATCGCGCCAAAGGTATCGCCATGATAACCATTGCGGAAGGTCAGAAAACGCTGGCGCGCTTCGCCTTTGGCTTGCCAGTACTGCAACGCCATTTTCATCGCCACTTCCACCGCTACGGAACCGGAGTCCGCGAGAAAAACGCACTCCAGCGGTTGCGGCGTCATTGCCACCAGTTTGCGGCATAGCTCGATGGCGGGCGCATGGGTGATACCGCCAAACATCACATGCGACATGGCATCAATTTGCGTCTTCATCGCCGCATTAAGCTGCGGGTGATTGTAGCCGTGGATCGCCGCCCACCAGGACGACATACCGTCAACCAGGCGTCTGCCGTCAGACAAAATTAGCTCGCAACCTTCGGCGCTCGCCACCGGATAAACCGGCAGAGGGGAGGTCATGGATGTGTATGGGTGCCAGATATGGCGTTGGTCAAAGGCAAGATCGTCCGTTGTCATAATCGACTTGTAAACCAAATTGAAAAGATTTAGGTTTACAAGCCTACACCGAATTAACAACAAAAAACACGTTTTGGAGAAGCCCCATGGCTCACCGCCCACGCTGGACATTGTCGCAAGTCACAGAATTATTTGAAAAACCGTTGCTGGATCTGCTGTTTGAAGCGCAGCAGGTGCATCGCCAGCATTTCGATCCTCGTCAGGTGCAGGTCAGCACGTTGCTGTCGATTAAGACCGGAGCTTGTCCGGAAGATTGCAAATACTGCCCGCAAAGCTCGCGCTACAAAACCGGGCTGGAAGCCGAGCGGTTGATGGAAGTTGAACAGGTGCTGGAGTCGGCGCGCAAAGCGAAAGCGGCAGGATCGACGCGCTTCTGTATGGGCGCGGCATGGAAGAATCCCCACGAACGCGATATGCCGTACCTGGAACAAATGGTGCAGGGGGTAAAAGCGATGGGGCTAGAGGCGTGTATGACGCTGGGCACGTTGAGTGAATCTCAGGCGCAGCGCCTCGCGAACGCCGGGCTGGATTACTACAACCACAACCTGGACACCTCGCCGGAGTTTTACGGCAATATCATCACCACACGCACTTATCAGGAACGCCTCGATACGCTGGAAAAAGTGCGCGATGCCGGGATCAAAGTCTGCTCAGGTGGCATTGTGGGCTTAGGCGAAACGGTAAAAGATCGCGCCGGATTATTGCTGCAACTGGCAAACCTGCCGACGCCGCCGGAAAGCGTACCAATCAACATGCTGGTGAAGGTGAAAGGCACGCCGCTTGCCGATAACGATGACGTTGATGCCTTTGATTTTATTCGCACCATTGCCGTAGCGCGGATCATGATGCCGACCTCTTACGTGCGCCTTTCTGCCGGACGCGAGCAGATGAACGAACAGACTCAGGCGATGTGCTTTATGGCAGGCGCAAACTCGATTTTCTACGGTTGCAAACTGCTGACCACGCCGAATCCGGAAGAAGATAAAGACCTGCAACTGTTCCGCAAACTGGGGCTAAATCCGCAGCAAACTGCCGTGCTGGCAGGGGATAACGAACAACAGCAACGTCTTGGACAGGCGCTGATGACCCCGGACACCGACGAATATTACAACGCGGCAGCATTATGAGCTGGCAGGAGAAAATCAACGCGGCGCTCGATGCGCGGCGTGCTGCCGATGCCCTGCGTCGCCGTTATCCGGTGGCGCAAGGAGCCGGACGCTGGCTGGTGGCGGATGATCGCCAGTATCTGAACTTTTCCAGTAACGATTATTTAGGTTTAAGCCATCATCCGCAAATTATCCGTGCCTGGAAGCAGGGGGCGGAGCAATTTGGCATCGGTAGCGGCGGCTCCGGTCACGTCAGCGGTTATAGCGTGGTGCATCAGGCGCTGGAAGAAGAACTGGCCGAGTGGCTTGGCTATTCGCGGGCGCTGCTGTTTATCTCTGGTTTTGCCGCGAATCAGGCAGTCATTGCCGCGATGATGGCGAAAGAGGACCGTATTGTTGCCGACCGGCTTAGCCATGCCTCATTGCTGGAGGCTGCCAGTTTAAGCCCGTCGCAGCTTCGCCGTTTTACTCATAACGATGTCGCTCATCTGGCGCGACTGCTTGCTTCCCCCTGTCCGGGGCAGCAACTGGTGGTGACAGAAGGCGTGTTCAGCATGGACGGCGATAGCGCGCCACTGGCGGAAATCCAGCAGGTAACGCAACAGCACAATGGCTGGTTGATGGTCGATGATGCCCACGGCACGGGCGTTATCGGGGAGCAGGGGCGCGGCAGCTGCTGGCTGCAAAAGGTAAAACCAGAATTGCTGGTAGTGACTTTTGGCAAAGGATTTGGCGTCAGTGGGGCTGCGGTGCTTTGCTCAAGTACGGTGGCGGATTATCTGCTGCAATTCGCCCGCCACCTTATCTACAGCACCAGTATGCCGCCCGCTCAGGCGCAGGCATTACGTGCGTCGCTGGCGGTCATTCGCCGTGATGAGGGGGATGCACGGCGCGAAAAACTGGTGTCACTCATTGCGCGTTTTCGTGCCGGAGTACAGGATTTGCCGTTTACGCTGGCTGATTCATGCAGCGCCATCCAGCCATTGATCGTCGGTGATAACAGCCGTGCGTTACAACTGGCAGAAAAACTGCGCCAGCAAGGCTGCTGGGTCACGGCGATTCGCCCGCCAACCGTACCCGCTGGTACTGCGCGACTGCGCTTAACGCTAACCGCTGCGCATGAAATGCAGGATATCGACCGTCTGCTGGAGGTGCTGCATGGCAACGGTTAATAAACAAGCCATTGCAGCGGCATTTGGTCGGGCAGCCGCACACTATGAGCAACATGCAGATCTACAGCGCCAGAGTGCTGACGCCTTACTGGCAATGCTTCCACAGCGTAAATACACCCACGTACTGGACGCGGGTTGTGGACCTGGCTGGATGAGCCGCCACTGGCGGGAACGTCACGCGCAGGTGACGGCGTTAGATCTCTCGCCGCCAATGCTTGCACAAGCCCGCCATAAAGATGCCGCAGATCATTATCTGGCGGGAGATATCGAATCCCTGCCGTTAGCGACTGCGACGTTCGATCTTGCATGGAGCAATCTCGCGGTGCAGTGGTGCGGTAATTTATCCACGGCACTCCGCGAGCTGTATCGGGTGGTGCGCCCCGGAGGCGTGGTCGCGTTTACCACGCTGGTGCAGGGATCGTTACCCGAACTGCATCAGGCGCGGCAGGCGGTGGACGAGCGTCCGCATGCTAATCGCTTTTTACCGCCAGATGAAATCGAAGAGTCGCTGAACGGCGTACGTTATCAACATCATATTCAGCTCATCACACTATGGTTTGATGATGCGCTCAGTGCCATGCGTTCGCTGAAAGGCATCGGTGCTACGCATCTTCATGAAGGGCGCGACCCGCGAATATTAACGCGTTCGCAGTTGCAGCGATTGCAACTGGCCTGGCCGCAACAACAGGGGCGATATCCTCTGACGTATCATCTTTTTTTGGGAGTGATTGCTCGTGAGTAAACGTTATTTTGTCACCGGAACGGATACCGAAGTGGGGAAAACCGTCGCCAGTTGTGCACTTTTACAAGCCGCGAAGGCAGTAGGTTATCGGACGGCAGGTTATAAACCGGTCGCCTCTGGCAGCGAAAAGACCCCGGAAGGCTTACGTAATAGTGACGCGCTGGCGTTACAGCACAACAGCAGCCTGCAGCTGGATTACGCAACGGTAAATCCTTACACCTTCGCAGAACCCACCTCGCCGCACATCATCAGCGCCCAAGAGGGCAGGCCGATAGAATCATTGGTAATGAGCGCCGGATTACGCGCGCTTGAACAACAGGCTGACTGGGTGTTAGTGGAAGGTGCTGGCGGCTGGTTTACGCCGCTTTCTGACACTTTCACTTTTGCAGATTGGGTAACACAGGAACAACTGCCGGTGATACTGGTAGTTGGTGTGAAACTCGGCTGTATTAATCACGCGATGTTGACTGCGCAGGCAATACAACACGCCGGACTGACTCTGGCGGGTTGGGTGGCGAACGATGTTACGCCTCCGGGAAAACGTCACGCTGAATATATGACCACGCTCACCCGCATGATTCCCGCGCCGCTGCTGGGAGAGATCCCCTGGCTTGCAGAAAATCCAGAAAATGCGGCAACCGGAAAGTACATAAACCTTGCCTTGTTGTAGCCATTCTGTATTTGGTTAAATTGCGAGCGAGATCGCGTCTTCGATTGACTGCAATTTAACCAATTAAATTCTAAAATAATCACGAAAAAAATTTTACTTCCGCCTCATGCGGCGAATGTGGGAATTGCCCAGGCGGCGGGGGATAGGGGCTGGAGACAGTTATCCACTATTCCTGTGGATAACCATGTGTATTAGAGTTAGAAAACACGAGGCAAGCGAGAGAATACGCGGCTTGCACGCGAATTGGCGTTAAAGACGGCTCAAAGAAATATCTTTTATTTTTTAACTGGTTAGATAAATGCAATGGCAGTCACTGAACAGGCATCTCTTGCCATAAAACTGTCATCACTCATCTTGACAAATGTTAAAAAAGCCGTTGCTTTGGGGATAACCCGGTAAGGCCGGAGTTTTATCTCGCCACAGAGTAAATTTTGCTCATGATTGACAGCGGAGTTTACGCTGTATCAGAAATATTATGGTGATGAACTGTTTTTTTATCCAGTATAATTTGTTGGCATAATTAAGTTCGACGAGTAAAATTACATACCTGCCCGCCCAACTCCTTCAGGTAGCGACTCATGAGTAAACCGTTCAAACTGAATTCCGTTTTTAAACCTTCTGGCGATCAGCCAGAGGCGATTCGACGTCTCGAAGAGGGGCTGGAAGATGGCCTGGCGCACCAGACGTTACTTGGCGTGACTGGCTCCGGGAAAACCTTCACCATTGCCAATGTCATTGCTGACCTTCAGCGCCCAACCATGGTACTTGCGCCCAACAAAACGCTGGCGGCCCAGCTGTATGGCGAAATGAAAGAGTTCTTCCCGGAAAACGCGGTGGAGTATTTCGTCTCCTACTACGACTACTATCAGCCGGAAGCCTATGTACCGAGTTCCGACACCTTCATTGAGAAAGATGCCTCGGTTAACGAACATATTGAGCAGATGCGTTTGTCCGCCACCAAAGCGATGCTGGAGCGGCGTGATGTGATTGTAGTGGCGTCTGTTTCCGCGATTTATGGTCTGGGCGATCCTGATTTATATCTCAAGATGATGCTCCATCTCACGGTCGGTATGATTATCGATCAGCGCGCGATTCTGCGCCGACTGGCGGAGCTGCAATACGCTCGTAATGATCAAGCATTCCAGCGTGGTACTTTCCGCGTTCGTGGCGAGGTGATAGATATCTTCCCGGCAGAATCGGATGACATTGCACTTCGCGTGGAACTGTTTGACGAGGAAGTGGAACGATTGTCGTTATTTGACCCGCTGACCGGGCAGATTGTTTCCACTATTCCACGTTTTACCATCTACCCGAAAACGCACTACGTCACACCGCGCGAGCGCATCGTACAGGCGATGGAGGAGATCAAAGAAGAACTGGCCGCCAGACGCAAAGTGCTGTTGGAAAACAACAAACTGCTGGAAGAGCAGCGGCTGACCCAGCGTACCCAGTTTGATCTGGAGATGATGAACGAGCTGGGCTACTGTTCGGGGATTGAAAACTACTCGCGCTTCCTCTCCGGTCGTGGACCGGGTGAGCCACCGCCGACGCTGTTTGATTACCTGCCTGCCGATGGGCTGCTGGTCGTCGATGAATCTCACGTCACCATTCCACAAATTGGCGGCATGTATCGCGGTGACCGGGCGCGTAAAGAGACACTGGTGGAGTACGGCTTCCGCCTGCCATCAGCGCTGGATAACCGTCCGCTTAAGTTTGAAGAGTTCGAAGCATTAGCGCCGCAAACCATCTATGTTTCGGCGACGCCGGGTAATTACGAGCTGGAAAAATCCGGCGGCGATGTGGTGGATCAGGTGGTGCGTCCAACCGGATTGCTTGACCCGATTATCGAAGTGCGGCCGGTGGCGACACAGGTTGATGATCTTCTTTCGGAGATTCGTCAGCGAGCGGCAATTAACGAACGCGTGCTGGTCACCACACTGACCAAGCGAATGGCGGAAGATCTTACCGAATATCTCGAAGAACACGGTGAGCGCGTGCGTTATCTTCACTCAGATATCGACACCGTCGAGCGTATGGAGATTATCCGCGACTTGCGTCTGGGTGAGTTCGACGTATTGGTAGGGATCAACTTACTGCGTGAAGGTCTGGATATGCCGGAAGTGTCGCTGGTGGCGATCCTCGACGCTGACAAAGAAGGCTTCCTGCGTTCCGAACGTTCGTTGATCCAGACCATTGGTCGTGCGGCACGTAACGTTAACGGTAAAGCGATTCTCTACGGCGATAAGATCACTCCATCAATGGCGAAAGCGATTGGTGAAACCGAACGTCGCCGTGAGAAACAGCAGAAGTACAACGAGGAACACGGCATTACGCCGCAAGGCTTGAACAAGAAAGTGGTCGATATCCTGGCGCTGGGGCAGAACATTGCCAAAACCAAAGCGAAGGGCAGAGGAAAATCGCGCCCGATTGTTGAACCGGATAATGTGCCGATGGATATGTCGCCGAAAGCGTTGCAGCAGAAAATCCATGAACTGGAAGGGCTGATGATGCAACACGCGCAGAATCTGGAGTTCGAAGAAGCGGCACAAATTCGTGACCAGTTGCATCAGTTGCGTGAGTTGTTTATTGCCGCATCGTAACAGGATAGCGAAGAAGACTGATGACAAACGGAAAACAGCCTGATGCGCTACGCTTATCAGGCCTACATTTTCTCCGCAATATATTGAATTTGCGCGGTTTGTAGGCCGGATAAGGCGTTCACGCCGCATCCGGCATAAACAACGCGCACTTTGTCTTCAATAGGAAGCCGGAATTTTCCTTCGGATTTCCGTTAACCTAAAGCCTGTAACGCCTTTTCCAGCGCGTTATGTAACAACTGGCGGTCATGACGATACGGAATATCGCTGGCCTCCAGTACCTCCTGGATCACAATCCGCTCTTTCACCGCCGAGACATCCACTTTTGGCCCGACGATGACCGCATCAATGACCTTTTTACCAACATACTGCTCCATAATTGCCAGCTTGCTTTCCAGCTTCAAATTAGCCGCAGGTAAACTCAACTCACGCCCCAGATTGCCGATATAAACCATCGGCGCTGGCGTGCGGCGTAATGCCTGGGCGATTTCCTTCAGCAGCAGAATTGGCATCAGGCTGGTATAAAAACTGCCAGGCCCAATAATGATGAGATCCGCTTCATTGATAGCGTGAACCGCCTCACGCGTTGCGGGTACATTAGGCGTTAACAATAACTCTTGAATCGGCGTAGTTAACTGGTCGATATTGACCTCGCCGTAAACTTCATGCCCCTGATCGTCAATCGCCATCAGATCAATAGGATGCTCTGACATTGGAATCAAATGCGTATCCACTTTCAGCAGATTACGAATTAAATTGATGGCTTCCAGAGGCCGCACGCTAAGGTGATCCAGCGCCTTTAACATCAAGTTTCCGAGATTATGACCGGAAAGTTCGCCATTGCCGCCAAAACGGTATTCAAACATCGCGGAGGCGACGCTCGGTTCCGTTATCAGCTGGTTGAGGCAGTTGCGCATATCGCCCCAAGCAATGCCGCCTTCTGAACGGCGAATACGCCCCGTCGAGCCACCATTATCCGTGGTGGTGACGATACCCGTTAAACGAGAACCCAAAGACGAAAGTGATGAGAGAACGCGTCCCAGTCCATGCCCTCCGCCGAGAGCAACGACACGATCAAGATCAGCCAGCGTACGATTGCGCATATAGTTTCCTAGAGTCAGATTATCCGCGCTACAGTAGCGCAAATTGCGGGGAAACAGCAATTAACCTGCCAATATTGAGGATACAAACTATTTTCTTCTATCTCTAAAGGACGATGCACGCTATGCCTCCCTGATGATGTATATCAAAGTAAAACCGCCATTTTCCCTTATTCTGTAGCGAAATAGCACGATCATGACGCTATATATAAGATTATATAGCGAAAGTGTGGATGGTAAAAATCTCATTTACACGCTAGTATCGGCTTAACCACTAAACACTCTAGCCTCTGCACCTGGGTCAACTGATACGGTGCTTTGGCCGTGACAATGCTCGTAAAGATTGCCACCAGGGCGAAGGAAGAAATGACTTCGCCTCCCGTATCTGGAAAGGTGTACATGGCTTCACAACTGACTGATGCATTTGCGCGTAAGTTTTACTACTTGCGCCTGTCGATTACCGATGTGTGTAACTTTCGTTGCACCTACTGCCTGCCGGATGGCTACAAACCGAGCGGCGTCACCAATAAAGGCTTTCTTACCGTCGATGAAATTCGCCGGGTTACGCGCGCCTTCGCCAGTCTGGGCACCGAAAAAGTGCGCCTGACAGGAGGAGAGCCGTCTTTACGCCGCGACTTTACCGATATCATCGCCGCTGTGCGGGAAAACGACGCTATCCGCCAGATTGCGGTCACCACCAATGGTTACCGTCTGGAACGCGATGTGGCGAACTGGCGCGATACGGGACTTACTGGCATTAACGTCAGTGTCGACAGTTTGGACGCCCGCCAGTTTCACGCTATTACCGGGCAGGATAAATTCAACCAGGTCATGGCAGGGATTGATGCTGCATTTGAGGCCGGTTTTGAGAAGGTCAAAGTCAATACCGTGCTGATGCGTGATGTTAATCATCACCAGCTCGACACCTTTCTGAACTGGATCCAGCATCGCCCTATCCAGCTGCGTTTCATCGAACTGATGGAAACGGGCGAGGGCAGCGAGCTCTTCCGTAAGCATCACATCTCTGGTCAGGTTCTGCGTGACGAGCTACTGCGTCGCGGCTGGATCCACCAATTACGTCAACGCAGCGACGGTCCCGCGCAAGTCTTTTGCCATCCAGATTACGCCGGAGAGATTGGCCTTATCATGCCGTATGAAAAAGACTTCTGCGCCACTTGCAACCGCCTGCGCGTTTCCTCCATTGGTAAACTCCATCTCTGCCTGTTTGGTGAAGGCGGCGTTAACCTGCGCGATCTGCTGGAAGACGATACCCAGCAACAGGCGCTGGAAGCGCGTATTTCAGCGGCGCTGCGGGAGAAGAAACAGACCCATTTCCTGCATCAAAACAACACCGGTATTACGCAAAACTTATCGTACATTGGCGGCTAAAACGTCAAAAGGAGAGATCAGATGAGTCAGGTAAGCACTGAATTTATCCCGACCCGTATTGCTATTCTTACGGTTTCTAATCGTCGCGGTGAAGAAGACGATACCTCCGGTCACTATCTGCGCGATTCGGCGCAAGAAGCGGGCCATCACGTTGTCGATAAAGCCATTGTGAAAGAAAACCGCTACGCTATTCGCGCTCAGGTATCTGCGTGGATCGCCAGCGACGATGTACAAGTGGTATTGATTACGGGTGGTACTGGCCTGACGGAAGGTGATCAGGCTCCCGAAGCGCTGCTGCCGTTGTTCGACCGTGAGGTTGAAGGTTTTGGTGAAGTGTTCCGTATGTTGTCGTTTGAAGAGATTGGCACTTCCACGTTGCAATCTCGTGCGGTAGCGGGCGTCGCTAACAAAACGCTGATTTTCGCCATGCCGGGTTCGACCAAAGCGTGCCGTACCGCATGGGAAAATATCATCGCGCCGCAGCTGGATGCCCGTACGCGTCCGTGTAATTTCCATCCACATTTGAAGAAATAAGTATGTCGCAACTGACCCATATCAACGCCGCTGGCGAAGCGCACATGGTGGATGTCTCCGCCAAAGCGGAAACCGTGCGTGAAGCGCGGGCGGAAGCCTTTGTCACCATGCGCAGCGAGACGCTGGCGATGATTATTGATGGTCGCCACCACAAAGGCGACGTATTTGCCACTGTGCGTATTGCCGGTATTCAGGCGGCAAAACGCACTTGGGATCTGATCCCGCTGTGTCACCCGCTGATGCTCAGCAAAGTTGAAGTCAATTTACAGGCCGAGCCGGAGCACAATCGGGTGCGTATAGAAACCTTATGCCGCCTGACCGGGAAAACCGGTGTCGAAATGGAAGCGTTAACCGCGGCCTCCGTGGCGGCGCTGACCATTTATGACATGTGCAAAGCGGTGCAAAAAGATATGGTGATTGGTCCGGTACGTTTGCTGGCGAAGAGCGGCGGCAAGTCGGGTGACTTTAAGGTGGAAGCGGATGATTAAAGTTCTTTTTTTCGCCCAGGTGCGCGAGTTGGTGGGAACAGATGCAACCGAAGTGGCTGCGGATTACCCAACCGTTGAAGCGTTACGCCAGCACCTGGCTGCGCAGAGCGATCGCTGGGCGCTGGCGCTGGAAGATGGCAAATTGCTGGCTGCCGTCAACCAGACGCTGGTGAGTTTTGACCATCCGCTGACTGACGGCGACGAAGTAGCTTTCTTCCCGCCGGTAACCGGAGGTTAAGATGGCAGAAACCAAAATTGTTGTCGGCCCGCAGCCGTTCAGCGTAGGAGAAGAGTACCCGTGGCTGGCGGAGCGTGACGAAGACGGTGCGGTAGTCACCTTCACCGGAAAGGTGCGCAACCATAACCTGGGCGACAGCGTCAAAGCATTAACCCTCGAACACTATCCGGGGATGACTGAAAAAGCACTGGCAGAAATTGTTGATGAAGCGCGTAACCGCTGGCCGCTGGGGCGCGTCACGGTGATTCACCGCATCGGGGAATTATGGCCGGGCGATGAAATCGTTTTTGTCGGTGTCACCAGTGCGCATCGCAGCAGTGCGTTTGAAGCCGGGCAGTTTATTATGGATTATCTCAAAACCCGCGCACCGTTCTGGAAGCGCGAAGCCACGCCGGAAGGCGACCGCTGGGTTGAAGCCCGGGAGAGCGATCTGCAGGCGGCAAAACGCTGGTAGTTTTTTGTTAGCCGGATAAGGCACCGCTGCGTCCGGCAATTTCACCGCTCAGTACATGCGTTTACGCTGCGTCGATGCACAGCCTCATCATTTTGCAGTATCCTTAAGATATTCCTTATATCTTCAGGAGATCGTCATGGACAGATTCCCACGTTCTGATTCAATCGTACAACCCCGGGCTGGCTTGCAAACTTATATGGCGCAAGTCTATGGCTGGATGACCGTTGGCTTGTTGCTGACCGCATTTGTTGCCTAGTATGCGGCTAATTCCGCGGCCGTGATGGAGCTGTTGTTCACTAACCGTGTCTTTTTAATCGGTCTGATCATCGCGCAATTAGCATTGGTTATTGTGTTATCAGCGATGATTCAAAAGCTGAGCGCAGGTGTAACGACGATGCTCTTTATGCTTTATTCGGCGCTGACGGGTCTTACGCTTTCCAGTATATTCATTGTCTATACCGCTGCTTCTATCGCCAGTACTTTCGTCGTTACTGCCGGGATGTTCGGCGCAATGAGCCTGTACGGTTACACCACGAAGCGCGATTTAAGTGGCTTTGGCAATATGCTGTTTATGGCGTTAATCGGCATTGTGCTGGCATCGCTGGTCAACTTCTGGCTGAAAAGCGAAGCATTGATGTGGGCAGTTACCTACATCGGCGTGATTGTCTTTGTCGGATTGACGGCGTATGACACTCAGAAATTGAAAAATATGGGTGAGCAGATTGATACCCGCGACACGTCGAACCTGCGCAAATATTCCATTCTTGGCGCGTTAACCTTGTATCTGGACTTCATCAACCTGTTCCTGATGTTGTTACGGATCTTCGGCAACCGCCGTTAATTCTTTTTCACCATCACTATCCCGGCCATGTGTCGGGATTTTTTTCTTACTAAAAACGACACTTAACAAGTACCAGGTATAAAATATGCCTTATGAGCGAGCGGAATCGTTTTCCGTATCCATAAATACAAAAGTATTTTGTATGCGTGGTTTTAAATTTATTGATGGTGAATATTAATATTTTTTCTAAGGACAACTAAAAGAATGGAATCATACTCGCAAAACAGCAATAAATTAGATTTTCAGCACGAGGCCAGGATATTAAACGGTATATGGCTCATTACCGCTTTAGGTTTGGTGGCAACCGCAGGACTAGCCTGGGGAGCTAAGTATCTCGAAATTACGGCAACCAAATATGATTCACCACCAATGTATGTCGCCATAGGGTTATTATTACTTTGTATGTATGGCTTAAGTAAGGATATCAACAAGATAAATGCCGCCATCGCGGGCGTAATATATCTGTTTTTACTCTCTTTGGTGGCGATTGTCGTTGCAAGTTTAGTTCCTGTATATGCCATTATCATTGTGTTCAGCACTGCGGGCGCGATGTTTTTAATCAGTATGCTGGCCGGTTTATTATTTAATGTTGATCCTGGTTCTCACCGTTTTATCATTATGATGACGTTGACAGGGTTGGCCCTGGTAATCATCGTGAATGCGGCATTAATGAGTGAACGGCCCATTTGGGTAATAAGTTGCTTAATGATTGTGTTATGGCCAGGCATTATCTCGCATGGACGAAATAAGCTCCTTGAACTGGCAGGAA
>NZ_JBQZXC010000077.1:0-17728 GCF_053555815.1 Shigella sp. SIG6
TTCATATTTGACATTTATTAATAATCATCATTAGAATCCACGAAAAATAATATATTCATACAAACACAGACATCTTTTGAAACGAATGATACATTTTTATGATGAATGCTTAAAACAATATTTAATCGACACACATCACTGTCATTAATGTAAAGCAACATAGCTCACCAATAATACAATGGACAACTCTACCGGCATTGATCGCTGGTCGGAGGAAATAAGGATTTTTACATGAACTTGAAGAAGATTTTTTTCAGTGCTGTCACTGTTTCAGTTCTCTGCGCATTAACGGGATGTGACTACATTGAAGAAGGCAAGCCAGAAAGTAGTTTACTGAAACAACAAGAAGAACATAATAATAAAATTGTGCTACTTGAAAAACAACAAGCACAGCTAAAGAGTCAACTCGAAACTATTCAAAAACAACAAACTGGCATAATAAACAGTACAAAGACTTTAACTCACGTAATTAAATCCGTTAAAGACCAACAAAATACTTTTATTTTTACCGAGTTTAACCCAGCAAAAACGAAGTATTTCATCCTGAACAACGGTTCGGTGGCTTTAGCGGGTCGAGTGTTATCCATTGACGCCACAGAGAATGGTAGTGTTATTCATATCTCACTGGTCAACTTATTAAGTACACCTATCTCAAACATTGGTTTTAATGCGACATGGGGTGGTGAAAAACCTGTCGATGCCAAAGAGTTTGCCCGGTGGCAACAATTACTTTTCAACACATCAATGAAATCCACATTGAAATTATTACCAGGTCAATGGCAAGACATTAATTTGACCCTGAAGGGTGTATCGCCCAATAACCTGGGATATCTGAAGTTAGCCATCAACATGGAAAATATTCAGTTCGACAATCTTCCCTCTGCTGAAAATCGGCAGAAAAGAAGCAAAAAATAAATGCAGTTAGTACGCTTATAACAAGGAATAGCGAGCATCATTAATGAACAAAATATTTAAAGTTATCTGGAACCCTGCGACAGGGAATTATACTGTTACCAGCGAAACGGCAAAAAGCCGTGGCAAGAAATCTGGGCGCAGTAAGCTGTTAATTTCTGCGCTGGTTGCGGGTGGAATGTTGTCGTCGTTTGGGGCATTGGCGAATGCCGGGAATGACAACGGTCAGGGTGTTGATTACGGTAGTGGATCAGCTGGCGACGGCTGGGTTGCTATAGGCAAAGGGGCGAAAGCAAATACTTTTATGAACACCAGTGGTTCCAGTACTGCTGTGGGTTATGACGCTATAGCTGAAGGCCAATATAGCTCTGCCATCGGGTCAAAAACCCATGCGATTGGTGGTGCATCAATGGCCTTTGGGGTTAGTGCAATATCAGAAGGCGATAGAAGTATAGCACTGGGTGCCTCTTCGTATTCATTGGGCCAATACTCAATGGCCCTCGGCCGTTATTCAAAAGCATTGGGTAAATTGTCTATTGCTATGGGGGACTCTTCCAAAGCGGAAGGAGCAAACGCCATTGCCCTGGGGCGTAGCAGTGTAGCTAGCGGTACTGACAGCCTCGCATTTGGCAGACAATCACTTGCCAGCGCAGCGAACGCTATTGCGATAGGTGCTGAGACCGAAGCCGCTGAAAATGCAACTGCTATTGGCAATAATGCGAAGGCAAAAGGGACTAATAGCATGGCAATAGGGTTCGGAAGCCTTGCCGATAAAGTCAATACTATCGCATTAGGAAATGGCAGCCAGGCTCTGGCAGATAATGCAATCGCCATAGGCCAGGGCAACAAAGCTGATGGCGTGGATGCCATCGCTCTGGGTAATGGTAGCCAGTCGAGAGGCTTAAACACCATTGCCTTAGGCACAGCCAGTAATGCAACTGGTGATAAGAGTCTTGCGCTTGGTAGTAATAGCAGTGCCAACGGTATTAACTCTGTCGCGCTGGGCGCAGATTCCATTGCGGATTTAGACAATACCGTCTCTGTCGGCAATAGTTCATTAAAACGCAAGATCGTTAATGTGAAAAATGGCGCGATCAAGGCTGACAGTTACGATGCCATTAATGGTTCACAGCTTTATGCCATTAGCGACTCGGTAGCAAAAAAGCTTGGAGGAGGGGCTGCAGTAGATGTTGATGACGGTACTGTTACAGCACCAACCTACAATTTAAAAAATGGTAGCAAAAATAACGTAGGGGCTGCGCTCGCTGTACTTGATGAAAACACCCTGCAATGGGACCAAACCAAAGGCAAATACAGCGCTGCTCATAGTACTAGTAGCCCAACTGCCAGCGTAATCACCGATGTTGCGGATGGCACGATTTCAGCCTCCAGTAAGGATGCGGTTAACGGTTCCCAACTGAAAGCTACCAATGACGATGTCGAAGCCAACACCACCAATATCACCAACCTGACGGATTCCGTTGGTGACCTTCAGGCTGATGCCCTGCTCTGGAACGAAACTAAAAAGGCATTCAGTGCAGCTCACGGCCAGGATACCACCAGCAAAATCACCAACGTTAAAGATGCCGACCTGACGGCTGACAGCACTGATGCTGTTAACGGCTCTCAGCTGAAAACCACCAACGATGCTGTGGCGACGAATACCACCAATATCGCCAATAACACTTCCAATATTGCCACTAACACCACCAACATCTCTAACCTGACTGAGACGGTGACTAATCTTGGTGAGGATGCGCTGAAATGGGATAAGGACAATGGTGTATTCACGGCAGCTCATAGCACCGAGACCACCAGCAAAATAACCAACGTTAAAGATGGCGACCTGACGACTGGCAGCACCGATGCCGTTAACGGCTCTCAGCTGAAAACCACCAACGATGCCGTGGCGACGAATACCACCAATATCGCCACTAACACCACCAACATCTCTAATCTGACTGAGACGGTGACTAATCTTGGTGAGGATACGCTGAAATGGGATAAGGACAATGGTGTCTTCACTGCAGCTCATGGCAACAATACCGCCAGCAAAATCACCAATATCCTGGACGGCACAGTCACTGCAACCAGTTCCGATGCCATTAACGGTAGCCAGCTTTATGGCTTAAGCAGCAATATCGCCACCTACTTCGGCGGCAATGCTTCTGTGAATACTGACGGTGTGTTTACCGGTCCAACCTACAAAATCGGTGAAACAAATTATTATAACGTCGGCGATGCACTGGCTGCGATTAACTCCTCATTTAGCACGTCTCTCGGCGATGCTCTGCTTTGGGATGCCACCGCAGGTAAATTCAGTGCCAAACACGGTACTAATGGTGACGCAAGCGTGATCACTGATGTCGCAGATGGTGAAATTTCAGACTCCAATTCTGACGCAGTAAACGGCTCACAACTCCACGGCGTGAGCAGTTATGTTGTTGATGCGCTGGGGGGTGGTGCCGAAGTCAATGCAGACGGCACCATCACTGCGCCGACGTACACCATTGCTAATGCTGATTACGATAATGTCGGTGATGCCCTGAATGCTATCGATACCACTCCTGACGACGCTCTGCTCTGGGATGCGGACGCCGGTGAAAATGGTGCATTTAGCGCCGCTCACGGAAAAGATAAAACTGCCAGTGTAATCACTAACGTCGCTAACGGTGCAATCTCTGCTGCCAGCAGCGACGCGATTAACGGCTCACAACTCTATACCACCAATAAGTACATCGCTGATGCGCTGGGTGGTGACGCAGAAGTCAACGCTGACGGCACCATCACCGCACCGACTTACACCATTGCGAACGCCGAGTACAACAACGTCGGTGACGCCCTGGATGCGCTTGATGATAACGCCCTGCTGTGGGATGAGACTGCCAATGGCGGTGCTGGAGCCTACAATGCCAGCCATGACGGTAAAGCCAGCATCATCACTAATGTCGCTAATGGCAGTATTAGTGAGGACAGTACCGATGCAGTGAACGGTTCTCAGTTGAATGCGACGAATATGATGATTGAGCAGAACACCCAAATTATCAATCAGCTCGCTGGTAACACCGACGCAACCTATATCGAAGAAAATGGCGCTGGTATCAACTACGTTCGTACTAACGACAACGATTTAGCCTTTAACGATGCAAGCGCCTCTGGTGTCGGCGCTACAGCTGTAGGTTATAACGCTGTCGCGTCTGGTGCCAGCAGCGTAGCCATTGGTCAGAACAGCAGCAGCACCGTTGATACCGGTATTGCGCTGGGTAGCAGCTCCGTTTCCAGCCGTGTGATTGCCAAAGGTTCTCGTGACACTAGCGTAACGGAAAATGGCGTGGTGATTGGTTATGACACCACTGACGGCGAACTGCTAGGTGCATTGTCAATTGGTGATGACGGTAAATACCGCCAAATCATCAACGTAGCTGATGGTTCAGAAGCCCATGACGCCGTTACGGTTCGCCAGTTGCAGAACGCTATTGGAGCGGTCGCCACTACGCCAACCAAGTACTTTCACGCCAACTCAACGGCAGAAGACTCACTGGCCGTTGGTGAAGACTCGCTGGCAATGGGTGCGAAAACTGTCGTTAATGGTAATGCAGGTATTGGTATCGGTTTGAACACTCTGGTTCTGGCTGATGCGATCAACGGCATTGCTATCGGCAGTAACGCACGCGCAAACCATGCAAACAGTATCGCAATGGGTAACGGTTCTCAGACCACCCGTGGTGCACAGACTGGCTACACCGCCTACAACATGGACGCACCGCAGAACTCTGTAGGTGAGTTTTCTGTCGGTAGTGAAGACGGTCAACGTCAGATCACAAACGTCGCAGCTGGTTCAGCGGATACCGATGCGGTTAACGTGGGTCAGTTGAAAGTCACTGATGAGCGCGTAGCGCAAAATACCCAGAGCATTACTAACCTGAACAATCAGGTCACTAATCTGGATACTCGCGTTACTAATATCGAAAACGGTATTGGCGACATTGTCACCACCGGTAGCACCAAGTACTTCAAGACCAACACCGATGGCGTAGATGCCAACGCCCAGGGTAAAGATAGCGTTGCTATTGGTTCTGGTTCCATTGCTGCCGCTGACAACAGCGTCGCACTGGGTACCGGTTCCGTTGCAGAGGAAGAAAATACAATCTCTGTAGGTTCTTCTACTAACCAACGCCGTATCACCAACGTAGCTGCCAGTGTTAATGCCACCGATGCGGTTAACGTGTCGCAGCTGAAATCTTCTGAAGCAGGCGGAGTGCGCTACGACACCAAAGCTGATGGTTCTATCGACTATAGCAATATCACCCTCGGTGGTGGCAACGGCAGTACGACTCGTATCAGCAACGTCTCCGCTGGCGTCAACAACAACGACGCGGTGAACTACGCGCAGTTGAAGCAAAGCGCGCAGGAAACGAAGCAATACACCGATCAGCGGATGGTTGAGATGGATAACAAACTGTCTAAAACTGAAAGCAAGTTGAGCGGTGGTATCGCTTCTGCAATGGCAATGACCGGTCTGCCGCAGGCTTATACACCGGGTGCCAGCATGGCTTCTATTGGTGGCGGTACTTACAACGGTGAATCGGCAGTTGCTTTAGGTGTATCGATGGTGAGCGCCAATGGTCGTTGGGTCTACAAATTACAAGGTAGTACCAATAGCCAGGGTGAATACTCCGCCGCACTCGGTGCCGGTATTCAGTGGTAATGATCCATTAAGTTAGTGTGACTAAGGGCAAACGCCAAATTGCCTGATGCGTTACGCGCATCAGGCAAGATAAGGCGCTCCGGGTCAACAATCTAAGGGCAATTCTCTGATGAGGATTGCCCTTTTCTTTACCAGACATCTCCCCCCACAAGAATTGGCCCTACCAATTCTTCACTTATCTGACCTCTGGTTCACAATTCCCCAATTAAAACTCACATCAATATTGCCAATACATAACATTTAGTTAACCATTCATTGTCATTATCCCTACACAACACAATTGGCAGTGCCACTTTTACACAACGTGTGACAAGGAGATGAGCAACAGACTCATTACACGATGTGCGTGGACTCTAGGAGACCTGCAATGAATCTCTGGCAACAAAACTACGATCCCGCCGGGAATATCTGGCTTTCCAGTCTGATAGCATCGCTTCCCATCCTGTTTTTCTTCTTTGCGCTGATTAAGCTCAAACTGAAAGGATACGTCGCCGCCTCATGGACGGTAGCAATCGCCCTTGCCGTGGCTTTGCTGTTCTATAAAATGCCGGTCGCTAACGCGCTGGCCTCGGTGGTTTATGGCTTCTTCTATGGTTTGTGGCCCATCGCGTGGATCATTATTGCAGCAGTGTTCGTCTATAAGATCTCGGTGAAAACCGGGCAGTTTGACATCATTCGCTCGTCTATTCTTTCGATAACCCCTGACCAGCGTCTGCAAATGCTGATCGTCGGTTTCTGTTTCGGCGCTTTCCTTGAAGGAGCCGCAGGCTTTGGCGCACCGGTAGCAATTACCGCCGCATTGCTGGTCGGCTTGGGTTTTAAACCGCTGTACGCCGCCGGACTGTGCCTGATTGTTAACACCGCGCCAGTGGCATTTGGCGCGATGGGCATTCCAATCCTGGTTGCCGGACAAGTAACAGGCATCGACAGCTTTGAGATTGGCCAGATGGTGGGGCGTCAGCTACCGTTTATGACGATTATCGTGCTGTTCTGGATCATGGCGATTATGGACGGCTGGCGCGGTATCAAAGAGACGTGGCCTGCGGTCGTGGTTGCAGGCGGCTCGTTTGCCATCGCTCAGTACCTTAGCTCTAACTTCATTGGGCCGGAGCTGCCGGACATTATCTCTTCGCTGGTATCACTGCTCTGCCTGACGCTGTTCCTCAAACGCTGGCAACCAGTTCGCGTATTCCGCTTCGGTGACTTGGGGGCGTCACAGGTTGATATGACGCTGGCCCACACCGGTTACACCGCGGGTCAGGTGTTACGTGCCTGGACACCGTTCCTGTTCCTGACCGCTACCGTAACACTGTGGAGCATCCCGCCGTTTAAAGCCCTGTTCGCATCGGGTGGTGCGCTGTATGAGTGGGTGATCAACATTCCGGTGCCGTACCTCAATAAACTGGTTGCCCGTATGCCACCAGTGGTCAGCGAGGCTACAGCCTATGCCGCCGTGTTTAAGTTTGACTGGTTCTCTGCCACCGGCACCGCCATTCTGTTTGCTGCACTGCTCTCGATTGTCTGGCTGAAGATGAAACCGTCTGACGCTATCAGCACCTTCGGCAGCACGCTGAAAGAACTGGCTCTACCCATCTACTCCATCGGCATGGTGCTGGCGTTCGCCTTTATCTCGAACTATTCCGGACTGTCATCAACACTGGCACTGGCACTGGCGCACACCGGTCATGCATTCACCTTCTTCTCGCCGTTCCTCGGCTGGCTGGGGGTATTCCTGACCGGGTCGGATACCTCATCTAACGCCCTGTTCGCCGCGCTGCAAGCCACCGCAGCACAACAAATTGGCGTCTCTGATCTGTTGCTGGTTGCCGCCAATACCACCGGTGGCGTCACCGGTAAGATGATCTCCCCGCAATCTATCGCTATCGCCTGTGCGGCGGTAGGCCTGGTGGGCAAAGAGTCTGATTTGTTCCGCTTTACTGTCAAACACAGCCTGATCTTCACCTGTATGGTGGGCGTGATCACCACGCTTCAGGCTTATGTCTTAACGTGGATGATTCCTTAATGATTGTTTTACCCAGACGCCTGTCAGACGAGGTTGCCGATCGTGTGCGGGCGCTGATTGATGAAAAAAACCTGGAAGCGGGCATGAAGTTGCCCGCTGAGCGCCAACTGGCGATGCAACTCGGCGTATCACGTAATTCACTACGCGAGGCGCTGGCAAAACTGGTGAGCGAAGGCGTGCTGCTCAGTCGACGCGGCGGCGGGACGTTTATTCGCTGGCGTCATGACACATGGTCGGAGCAAAACATCGTCCAGCCGCTAAAAACGCTGATGGCCGATGATCCGGATTACAGTTTCGATATTCTGGAAGCCCGCTACGCCATTGAAGCCAGCACCGCATGGCATGCGGCAATGCGCGCCACACCTGGCGACAAAGAAAAGATTCAGCTTTGCTTTGAAGCAACGCTAAGTGAAGACCCGGATATCGCCTCACAAGCGGACGTTCGTTTTCATCTGGCGATTGCCGAAGCCTCACATAACATCGTGCTGCTGCAAACCATGCGCGGTTTCTTCGATGTCCTGCAATCCTCAGTGAAGCATAGCCGTCAGCGGATGTATCTGGTGCCACCGGTTTTTTCACAACTGACCGAACAACATCAGGCTGTCATTGACGCCATTTTTGCTGGTGATGCCGACGGGGCGCGTAAAGCAATGATGGCGCACCTTAGTTTTGTTCACACCACCATGAAACGATTCGATGAAGATCAGGCTCGCCACGCACGGATTACCCGCCTGCCCGGTGAGCATAATGAGCATTCGAGGGAGAAAAACGCATGATTATTTCCGCAGCCAGCGATTATCGCGCCGCAGCGCAACGCATTCTGCCGCCGTTCCTGTTCCACTATATGGATGGTGGTGCATATTCTGAATACACGCTGCGCCGCAACGTGGAAGATTTGTCAGAAGTGGCACTGCGCCAGCGTATTCTGAAAAACATGTCCGACTTAAGCCTGGAAACGACGCTGTTTAATGAGAAATTGTCGATGCCGGTAGCACTGGCACCGGTGGGTTTGTGTGGCATGTATGCGCGTCGTGGCGAAGTTCAGGCAGCCAAAGCGGCGGACGCGCATGGCATTCCGTTTACTCTCTCGACGGTTTCCGTTTGCCCGATTGAAGAAGTCGCGCCAGCCATCAAGCGCCCAATGTGGTTCCAGCTTTATGTACTGCGCGATCGCGGCTTTATGCGTAACGCGCTGGAGCGAGCAAAAGCAGCGGGTTGTTCGACGCTGGTTTTCACCGTGGATATGCCGACACCGGGCGCACGCTACCGTGATGCGCATTCAGGTATGAGCGGCCCAAATGCGGCAATGCGCCGCTACTTGCAGGCGGTGACGCATCCGCAATGGGCGTGGGATGTGGGCCTGAACGGTCGTCCACATGATTTAGGTAATATCTCAGCTTATCTCGGCAAACCGACCGGACTGGAAGATTACATCGGCTGGCTGGGGAATAACTTCGATCCGTCCATCTCATGGAAAGACCTTGAGTGGATCCGCGATTTCTGGGATGGCCCGATGGTGATCAAAGGGATCCTCGATCCGGAAGATGCGCGCGATGCAGTACGTTTTGGTGCTGATGGAATTGTGGTTTCTAACCACGGTGGCCGCCAGCTGGACGGTGTACTCTCTTCCGCTCGTGCGTTGCCCGCTATTGCAGATGCGGTGAAAGGTGATATCGCCATTCTGGCGGATAGCGGAATTCGTAACGGGCTTGATGTCGTGCGTATGATTGCGCTCGGTGCCGACACCGTACTGCTGGGTCGTGCTTTCCTGTATGCGCTGGCAACAGCGGGCCAGGCGGGTGTAGCTAACCTGCTAAATCTGATCGAAAAAGAGATGAAAGTGGCGATGACGCTGACTGGCGCGAAATCGATCAGTGAAATTACGCAAGATTCGCTGGTGCAGGGGCTGGGTAAAGAGTTGCCTACGGCACTGGCTCCGATGGCGAAAGGGAATGCGGCATAGTCGTTTGCGCCCCCTCACCCTAACCCTCTCCCTCAGGGAGAGGGGACCGTTCGGCGCTGTTTTTCTCCCTTGCCCCTCCGGGGAGGGCCGGGGTGAGGGGAAAAGGCCGCACGGTTCACCAATTTTCTGCTATCCTGCCCCCGCACTAAGGGGGCAGTATGCTAAACATCGTACTTTACGAACCAGAAATTCCGCCAAATACTGGCAACATCATCCGTCTTTGCGCTAATACCGGCTTTCGTCTACATATCATCGAACCGATGGGATTTGCCTGGGACGACAAGCGCCTGCGCCGCGCGGGGCTGGACTATCACGAGTTTACCGCCGTTACGCGTCATCATGACTATCGCGCGTTCCTCGAAGCAGAAAATCCCCAGCGCCTGTTTGCCCTCACCACGAAAGGTACGCCTGCTCACAGCGCCGTAAGCTATCAGGATGGCGATTATCTGATGTTCGGCCCGGAAACACGCGGCCTGCCAGCGAGCATTCTTGATGCCCTGCCCGCTGAACAAAAAATTCGCATTCCGATGGTGCCGGACAGCCGCAGCATGAATCTGTCCAATGCGGTGTCGGTAGTGGTGTATGAAGCCTGGCGGCAGCTGGGATATCCGGGAGCGTTGTTGAGAGATTAGTTACTGTATGCCGGATAGATGATTACATCGCATCCGGCACGATCACAGGACATTAGATCCCATCCCCATACTCAAATGTATGGTTAATACCGTTGAAATGCTGGTCCATATCCATTGATGGCTTATCGCTGTCTGGTTTACCGACAATACGAGCCGGAACGCCAGCGGCGGTTGTATGCGGCGGCACCGGTTGCAGCACCACGGAACCTGCGCCAATCTTCGCGCCGCGACCAACTTCAATATTGCCGAGGATTTTCGCGCCCGCGCCAATCATCACACCTTCACGAATTTTCGGGTGACGGTCACCACCAGATTTACCCGTACCGCCAAGCGTCACAGATTGCAGAATCGATACGTCGTTTTCAATTACCGCCGTTTCACCCACAACGATGCCCGTGGCGTGGTCGAGCATAATGCCACGGCCAATTTTTGCTGCCGGGTGAATATCGACCTGGAACGTCACAGAAACCTGGTTTTGCAGAAAGATTGCCAATGCGCGACGCCCCTGATTCCACAACCAGTGACCGATGCGATAGGCCTGCAAGGCATGAAAACCCTTCAGGTATAACAACGGGGTTGAGTATTTATCGACTGCCGGGTCGCGGGTACGCACCGCCTGAATATCACAGGCCGCAGAGGCGATCATTTCCGGGTCAGCGGCGTAGGCTTCTTCAACCACTTCACGGATAGCAATAGCAGGCATAATTGGCGATGACAGCTTGTTCGCCAGCATGTAGCTCAGTGCACTGCCAAGGTTTTCGTGCTTGAGTAGCGTCGCGTGGTAAAAACTGGCCAGCATTGGCTCACAGTCCGCCAGCGTTCTGGCTTCGGCTTTAATATTGTTCCAGACAATTTCCAGTTCTTCACACGACATTGCTTACTCCACACGATGAGATAATGACCGGCCCGTTCTGCGCGGGCCGGGTCATAGCGGTAACAAAGGTTCCCTGGGGTTAGTGGCTGCTGCGCTCGTCCTTGCGTGCACGACCTAATAATGTCAATGCTGCCTCGCGCGCGTTTTTTCCGCAATATAATACTTGATAAATTTCCTCGGTTATTGGCATTTCAACGCCGAAGCGATGCGCCAGTTCGCGGACTTCTTTCGTATTGCGGTAGCCTTCCACCACCTGACCAATCTTCTCCTGCGCGCTTTGTACATCCATGCCCTGACCGAGCATCATGCCAAAACGGCGGTTACGCGACTGGTTGTCGGTACAGGTAAGCACCAGATCGCCCAGCCCCGCCATGCCCATAAAGGTGGCAGGATCGGCACCCAGCGCCGCACCAAGACGCGACATTTCAGCCAGCCCACGGGTGATCAGCGCCGTACGCGCATTCGCACCAAAACCGATACCGTCAGACATCCCCGCGCCAATGGCAATGACGTTTTTCACCGCGCCGCCAAGCTGCACGCCAATGAAATCCGGGTTGCTGTAAACACGGAAACTTTTGCCGCAGTGCAGCAGCTGCTGGAGATCATCGGCAAAGGTCTGATCGGTCGAGGCCAGCGAAATAGCTGTCGGTAAACCTGCCGCCAGTTCTTTCGCAAACGTTGGGCCAGAGATAACCGCCAGTGGAATTTGATCGCCTAAGGCCTCACGCGCCACGTCCTGTAACAGACGTCCGGTTTCCGCTTCCAGCCCTTTGGTCGCCCACACCAGACGCGCATCAGGACGCATCAGCGGTTTAATCTGGCGCAGCACTTCACCAAAGACATGGCTGGGTACGACGACGAGAATATTACGACTGGCTGCCAGCGCAGTGGCGAGATCGCTTTCAAGATGGAGCGTATCGGGAAAAGGCACATCGGGGAGAAACGCGGCGTTACAGCGGTCGCATTCAAGCGTTGCGATATGTTCAGGGTCATGGCCCCAGAGGACAACCTCGTGGCCATTTCTTGCCAGGGTAATGGCAAGAGCGGTGCCGTACGAGCCGGCACCGATCACAGTCATTGAAGCATTACGTTGGTTCATCAGGCATCCTGATGTTCTTCAGTACCTTCGCCAGCCTGCTGCTGCAAATAGTTCATGAACAGCGCATCGAAGTTAACCGGCGCAAGGTTCAGTTGCGGGAATGTACCGCGGGATACCATGCTGGTGATGCACTCACGAGCATACGGGAACAGAATGTTCGGGCAGTATGCGCCCAGGCAATGTGCCATCTGGGTGCCTTCGATACCCGCGATGGAGAAAATACCGCCCTGCTGAACTTCACACAGGAACGCGGTTTCTTCGCCCAAGGAGGCCGTTACGGTAACACGCAGTACCACTTCGTATACGTCATCTGCCAGTTGGGAAGATGCCGTATCCAGATCAAGTTTAACTTCTGGTTGCCAATCTTTCTGGAAAACGTGCGGCGCGTTCGGCGCTTCGAAAGAGATATCCTTGGTATAAATACGTTGGATCTGGAAAGTCATTTCAGTGTTGTTTTGTTCTGACATGTGTAGAAAACCCTTAAGTGTTGTCCTTAAATACTGCGCAATGTAATGCCAACGTTCACACGTTATTTCAGCAGGGGATCCAGTCCACCACGTGCATCCAATGCATACAAGTCATCACAGCCGCCAATGTGCTGTGCGTCAATAAAAATCTGGGGAACCGTGGTGCGACCGCTGCGTTTGATCATCTCTTCACGCTTGGCGGCATTGCCATCGATCGGCAACTCCTGGAAACTCACGCCCTTGCTGCTCAGCAGTGCTTTTGCACGATGGCAATACGGGCAGGTTTCTTTGGTATAGATTTCAACATTGGCCATAATTTAGCTCCTGTTTTTTTACCCTGAAATTTCATGTTGCAGGGCGGCTGCAAAATGGAGTGTCCCCAGAAGCTTATAACAATAAGTCGCTGGGGGCCTAATTGCAGCTAACGGCCTGCATCATGAAAGACGACAGGTAAATTATTTGCCGCGCACCAGAGGCAAGTTTTCGCCAGCCCAGCCAGCAACGCCCTCTTTCAGCACGAATACTTGCGCAAAACCAGCTTTCGTCAGCGCGTTTGCAGGCTCCTGGCACTGCATGCCAGAACCGTCTACCACGATAACCGATTTGTCTTTGTGCTTCTCAAGCTCACCAACATTGTTGGCTTTGATTTCGCTCGGCAACAGATTGATAGAACCTGCGATATGGCCTTTACGGAAGTCATCACGCTGACGTAAATCCACAACCACAGCGTCTTCTTTGTTGATCAGACGCGTAGCTTCACCACGAGTAATCACCTTCACTTTCGAGGTCAGGCTCTTAAACGTAGTCACAAGAACCGCCACCAGTAACGCGATCCAGGCGATACTCAGTATGGGATGACGGCCAACAAATTGCATAATTTCTTGCATGGGGGGTAACAACTCCCGACGTAGTGATTAAAAAAACCAGGAAAGGAGTATACCTGCGCGGTGCGGCAAATACAGCCAGCGCGTTAACTGGAATGCAATTTTGCGGGGCACGACGAAAAAAAAGCGCAAATCTGGCATCGGCTTGCCGCGAGCGGTCGTATATTTTGATCTTCAGAGGCTATTTGATCGATTCAGCTGTAGTAAAATTACGCAAATTTTGACTCTTGAGTATGAGGTTGTCGCAATGTCGGTTTCTAAAAAACCTATGGTACTGGTGATTCTGGATGGCTATGGCTATCGTGAAGAACAGCAGGATAACGCCATTTTTAGTGCTAAAACCCCGGTAATGGATGCACTGTGGGCCAATCGTCCGCATACCCTGATCGACGCTTCCGGTCTGGAAGTCGGTCTGCCTGACCGTCAGATGGGTAACTCCGAAGTAGGCCACGTTAACCTGGGTGCCGGCCGCATCGTGTATCAGGACCTGACTCGTCTGGACGTTGAAATCAAAGATCGCGCTTTCTTTGCTAATCCAGTGCTGGCTGGCGCGGTACATAAAGCGAAAAACGCAGGTAAAGCAGTACACATTATGGGTCTGCTCTCCGCAGGCGGCGTACACAGCCACGAAGATCACATCATGGCGATGGTAGAACTGGCAGCTGAACGCGGCGCAGAAAAAATCTACCTGCACGCATTCCTTGACGGTCGCGACACCCCGCCGCGCAGTGCTGAATCCTCGCTGAAAAAATTTGAAGAGAAATTTGCTGCGCTGGGTAAAGGCCGCGTAGCGTCCATCATTGGTCGTTACTACGCGATGGACCGCGATAACCGTTGGGATCGCGTTGAAAAAGCCTATGACCTGCTGACTCTGGCGCAGGGTGAGTTCCAGGCCGATACTGCCGTTGCTGGTTTGCAGGCAGCTTATGCTCGCGACGAAAACGACGAGTTCGTGAAAGCGACCGTTATTCGTGCAGAAGGTCAGCCAGATGCGGCAATGGAAGACGGCGATGCGCTGATTTTCATGAACTTCCGTGCTGACCGCGCGCGTGAAATCACTCGTGCATTCGTGAACGCTGATTTCGATGGCTTCGCGCGTAAGAAAGTGGTTAACGTCGATTTCGTGATGCTGACCGAATACGCCGCTGACATCAAAACTGCGGTTGCTTACCCACCCGCTTCCCTGGTTAACACCTTCGGCGAGTGGATGGCGAAAAACGACAACACTCAGTTGCGTATTTCCGAAACCGAAAAATATGCCCACGTTACTTTCTTCTTCAACGGTGGCGTAGAAGAGTCGTTCAAAGGCGAAGATCGCATTCTGATCAACTCACCGAAAGTGGCTACCTACGATCTGCAACCGGAAATGAGCTCCGCAGAGCTGACCGAAAAACTGGTTGCGGCCATCAAGAGCGGCAAATACGACACCATTATCTGTAACTATCCGAACGGCGACATGGTAGGTCACACCGGGGTGATGGAAGCGGCGGTTAAAGCGGTTGAAGCACTGGATCACTGCGTGGAAGAAGTCGCGAAAGCGGTTGAGTCCGTGGGTGGACAACTGCTGATCACCGCTGACCACGGTAACGCTGAACAGATGCGCGATCCGGCAACGGGTCAGGCACACACGGCACACACCAACCTGCCAGTTCCGCTGATTTACGTTGGTGATAAGAACGTGAAAGCGGTTGCAGGCGGCAAACTTTCTGACATCGCGCCGACCATGTTGTCGCTGATGGGTATGGAAATCCCGCAAGAGATGACTGGTAAGCCGCTGTTCATCGTGGAATAATCCCTCCCCATGAGGGGAAAGGCGATTAATACCATGACACGGGCCGTGAAACCGCGCAGGTTTGCAATCAGGCCCATCATCTACGCCAGCGTTCTTAGCGCTGGCGTATTGTTGTGCGCCTTTTCCGCCCACGCGGATGAGCGTGACCAACTCAAATCTATTCAGGCCGATATCGCCGCAAAAGAGCGCGCGGTACGCCAAAAGCAACAACAACGCGCAAGCCTGCTCGCACAATTGAAAAAGCAGGAAGAAGCGATCTCTGAAGCCACCCGTAAGCTGCGCGAAACGCAAAACACGCTCAATCAACTCAATAAACAGATTGATGAGATGAACGCGTCGATTGCCAAACTGGAGCAGCAAAAAGCCGCCCAGGAGCGCAGCCTCGCCGCACAACTGGATGCCGCATTCCGTCAGGGCGAGCATACCGGTATTCAGCTAATTCTCAGCGGTGAAGAAAGCCAGCGTGGACAGCGTTTACAGGCTTATTTCGGCTATCTCAACCAGGCGCGACAAGAAACCATTGCCCAGTTGAAGCAAACGCGTGAAGAAGTCACCATGCAGCGTGCTGAACTGGAAGAGAAACAAAGCGAGCAACAAACGCTGTTATATGAACAGCGCGCCCAACAGGCGAAACTGACTCAGGCTCTGAACGAGCGTAAAAAGACGCTGGCGGGGCTGGAATCTTCCATCCAGCAAGGTCAGCAGCAGCTAAGTGAACTGCGTGCCAACGAATCCCGTCTGCGTAACAGCATTGCCCGTGCGGAAGCCGCGGCGAAAGCGCGTGCTGAACGAGAAGCGCGTGAGGCCCAGGCGGTTCGCGAGCGCCAGAAAGAAGCGACGCGCAAAGGCACCACCTACAAACCGACCGAAAGCGAAAAATCGCTGATGTCCCGAACTGGTGGCCTGGGTGCGCCGCGTGGTCAGGCATTCTGGCCGGTTCGCGGGCCGACGCTGCATCGCTATGGCGAGCAGCTACAGGGTGAATTACGCTGGAAAGGGATGGTTATCGGTGCCTCTGAAGGTACTGAAGTTAAAGCAATTGCCGACGGTCGAGTGATTCTGGCTGACTGGCTGCAAGGTTACGGTCTGGTGGTGGTGGTTGAGCACGGTAAAGGCGACATGAGTCTTTACGGCTATAATCAGAGCGCACTGGTGAGCGTTGGTTCGCAGGTTCGCGCGGGCCAGCCAATTGCACTGGTGGGCAGCAGTGGCGGTCAGGGTCGGCCTTCACTCTATTTCGAAATTCGCCGCCAGGGTCAGGCGGTCAATCCACAGCCGTGGTTGGGAAGATAAGTTTTGTTTCCATTTCGTCGTAACGTTCTTGCATTTGCCGCTCTGTTGGCGCTCTCCTCCCCCGTACTTGCTGGCAAACTTGCCATCGTCATTGATGATTTTGGGTATCGCCCGCACAACGAAAACCAGGTGCTGGCGATGCCTTCCGCTATCTCCGTCGCTGTATTACCCGATTCACCGCACGCCAGAGAGATGGCGACCAAAGCGCATAACAGCGGTCACGAAGTGTTGATTCATCTCCCGATGGCACCGTTGAGTAAACAGCCGCTGGAGAAAAATACGCTACGCCCGGAGATGAGCAGCGACGAAATTGAGCGCATTATTCGTAGTGCGGTCAATAACGTGCCCTATGCCGTGGGGATCAACAACCACATGGGCAGCAAGATGACCTCTAACCTGTTTGGTATGCAGAAAGTGATGCAGGCGCTGGAGCGTTACAATCTTTACTTCCTCGACAGCGTAACCATCGGTAATACCCAGGCGATGCGCGCCGCGCAAGGTACTGGCGTGAAGGTGATCAAACGGAAGGTGTTCCTCGACGATTCGCAGAACGAAGCGGACATCCGTGTGCAATTTAATCGCGCAATTGATCTGGCGCGTCACAACGGTTCAACCATTGCCATTGGGCATCCTCACCCTTCAACGGTACGCGTGCTACAACAGATGGTTTATAACCTGCCGCCAGACATTACGCTGGTGAAAGCCAGCAGCTTGCTGAATGAACCGCAGGTTGATACTTCTAGACCGCCGAAAAACGCTGTGCCTGATGCACCGCGTAATCCGTTCCGTGGCGTGAAGCTGTGCAAACCGAAGAAACCGATAGAACCTGTTTATGCTAATCGCTTCTTTGAAGTATTAAGCGAAAGCATCAGCCAGAGCACGCTGATCGTTTACTTCCAGCATCAGTGGCAAGGCTGGGGCAAACAGCCCGAAGCGGCGAAGTTTAACGCTAGCGCAAATTAAAGGCGCTACGCGTAATGCGATGGTGCGACCGCGTTTTGTCGCGCCATTGCCATAAGCGGAAAGACCACAGTAACGCTTGGTAACCGACCTTCACGCTGCGCACATTGGTAATCAGGCG
>NZ_JBQZXC010000078.1:0-17436 GCF_053555815.1 Shigella sp. SIG6
GCAGTTGACGGGGTATCTGCTGCGCTGGCCATGAGAGGAAGAGCGGCGGCGACAGCAACAACAAGACGTTTGGGTGAAAACGAAAATTCCATGCAAAATGCTCCGGTTTCATGTCATCAAAATGATGACGTAATTAAGCATTGATAATTGGGATCCCTCTCCCTGACAGGATGATTACATAAATAATAGTGACAAAAATAAATTATTTATTTATCCAGAAAATGAATTGGAAAATCAGGAGAGCGTTTTCAATCCTACCTCTGGCGCAGTTGATATGTAAGGCAGGTTTATTATATCGCGTTGATTATTGATGCTGTTTTTAGTTTTAACGGCAATTAATATATGTGTTATTAATTGAATGAATTTTATCATTCATAATAAGTATGTGTAGGATCAAGCTCAGGTTAAATATTCACTCAGGAAGTTATTACTCAGGAAGCAAAGAGGATTACAGAATTATCTCATAACAAGTGTTAAGGGATGTTATTTCCCGATTCTCTGTGGCATAATAAACGAGTAGATGCTCATTCCATCTCTTATGTTCGCCTTAGTGCCTCATAAACTCCGGAATGACGCAGAGCCGTTTACGGTGCTTATCGTCCACTGACAGATGTCGCTTATGCCTCATCAGACACCATGGACACAACGTTGAGTGAAGCACCCACTTGTTGTCATACAGACCTGTTTTAACGCCTGCTCCGTAATAAGAACAGGCGTTTTTTTATGCATCAGAAAGGTCCCGGAGGTGCTTTCCTCCGGGTGAGAAGGAACTACTGTGGCGGGTTATTCTGCAACGTTAACATCAAACCGTCGCGACGCATCGCTGCAGCTTCTTCCGGCTTGTGCAGTCTGTCCAGCGCGTCGGCAAGCCATGCGTAATCGTAGGCGTCCGGACGTTGTTTCAGCGCCGCGCGGAAGGCGAGCGATGCTTCCTGCCATTCACCGTGCTTCATCAGTGACTGACCCAATGTGCTCCACAACAGCGGGCGATCACCGACGTTTTTGATTTGCTGGCGTAGCACTTTTTCCAGCTGTTCCGGGTTATTGGTTTTCAGACGCGGGATCGGCAGCAGTAGGCGATCGTCATACTGGCGTTTCAGGCCGTCGATGATAATTTGCTGGGCAGTATCATGATCGTCACATTCAATAAGATGTTCCGCCATTGCCACCTGCAACGCTACCTGATGACGCGTTTTCCGGCTTTGGTTTTTCCACCAGTTACGCAAACCTTCACTACCGTTATCGGCACGCGCCTGATCCATCAGGCCAATCCATGCCTGTTGTTCCAGCATTGCACGATGTTCTTCATCACCAACATGGGCTTTCGCCATTGATGGGATGATATCCAGCAGAGAACTCCATGCCCCTGTGCGGATATACGCCTGTTCCGCCAGACGTAATACTTCAGGATGGCGTGGCGTAACTTCCAGCAGCTTATCCACGCCGTGGCGTGCAGCATGGTTTTCATTACGGGCCAGTTGCAGACGTACACGGGTGATTTCTACCGGAATGGTGTCATTGCCGGCCAGCTCCGCTGCGCGTTCCAGATGTTGGTTGGCGCGTGCTTCATCACCACGTTGTTGCGCGGCTTCGGCAGCCAGTAGATAGTTCACCACCGGTTGTTCAGCGTGATCGGCATTTTTCGCCATCAGCTTTTCAACTTGCTGATAATCACCTTCCGCCAGTTTCAGCAGCGCCTGTTCGGTCTGCTTACGCGCACGGCGACGCTTACGTCCGACAAACCATCCACGGGTGTGCGCGCCAGTGCGGAAGATCCGCCGCAGTAGCCACTCAATGGCAAACAGCACTACCATCGCCAGAATCAATATGATCGCCAGGCCCGTGACGCTGGTTTCGATATTGTAGTTGTCGGTCTGGATCAGCACATAACCCTGATGACCGGCAATCATCGGGCCAACCACTATCCCCGCAATCAGCAAAACAAAGAGTAATAACACTTTTAGCATGGTTATTCTCCTTGCGGCGCGGCTGCCGGAGTATCACCTTGCGGTGCAGGTGCAGGTGCAGGTGCAGGTGCAGGTGCAGGTGCAGGTGCAGGTGCAGGTGCAGGTGCAGGTGCAGGTTTAGCTTCCGTTGTCCCCGCTGCCGGTTGTGCCAGCAGGTTACGCACGCGAGTCTGCATCAGTTTTTCCAGCATCGCCTGGCTTTGCAGGGTTTCCGGAAGATCCATCGAGATATTTTGCTGGCTTAACTGGTCCACCTCGTCGAGGAACGCTTTGGTGGTGGCATCATCAGTATCGTAGTAAGCACGTACCCAGGTGGAGACGTTCTCCAGCGCCTGGCGATAAGTCTCTTCCTGATGACGCGGTACAGCTTGTGCTGCGACCAGCAGGCGAGAGCGAATATTTTCGCGCAGATAGATATCCTGATTTGGCGCTAACAGCGGTACGGCGGTGTCATCACGACGGCGAATCGTAATGAAGTTGTCCATAAAGTTCTGCCAGCTTTTTTGCAGATTGATACGCCATTCGCTGATGGAACTGGAAAGCTCTTCACCGTCTGAATCCATCGGCGAACCATCGCTGTCATTATCGGCCAGACGCAGGTTATCTACCTGATTTGAAAGCTGATTAAGCTTAAGGATGATGCCGTCATAATCCACCTGCGATACTGCAGAAAGGCTGGCGATATCATCGGTAATTGCCCGACGAACGGTAATCAGACTCGGGTCATTCATATCCGCCAGGCTGGCGTCTGCACTTTTCAGCAACGCTGCAGAGGTCGTGACGTCCTGATCGCTCCACAGCTTCCGTCCGGCGAGTTTCACCAGAAAATCGGCCTGAGCCAGCAGCCAGGTTTTAGCATCGCTGCCGGAAATGGTGGCGATCTTTTGTTGGACTTCATCCAACTGTTTTGCCAGCGTTTCTTGCTGACGATTCGCCTGCTTAAGCTGCGCAGCTTGTTGCTTAATAATGCCTTCCAGCTCGGCTTTTTGGCTCTCCTGGGCTTTTTGCAATGCCGTCAGTTGGTTAGCCAGGGCATCGCTGGTGGCGGTCTGATTGACGGCCTGTTGTTTACCCCAGCCATACAAACCGACACCCGCCGCCAGAGCAATAGCGATAGCCACCGCGCTGAGAATCAATGCAGTATTGTTCTTACTCTTTTTTTCTGTTGCGACAGGTTGTGACGTGGTGTCCACGGCCTCCCTGGTCTCTTCAACCACGGCGGAGGTTTTTTCTTGTTCCGTCATTATGGCTTCCTGTTATGAGAGTTATTGTAATGCCCGTAAAAGCGCATCGTTGTCAGCGTTATCGGCGACCTTAATGTCTTGCCAGCCCAGTTCCCGGGCGAGTTTCGCCAAACGCTCACTGACGACCAATAGTCGACAGTGTAGTAACCAGTGCTCACGATACCATTGTGGGATCAGCGACCAGAGTTGCTGCAACATTTCACCGCTGGTAACAACGACCATCGTCACCTCGCGGGATTGCCAGCGCATCGCTTCTTCTGCACCATCGTAATGGATTGCGCATCGTTGATAACATTCACAAAAAGTGACCTCAGCACCGCGCACCGTCAGGGTATCCCCAATTAGCTCACGACCGCCATTGCCACGTAATATCAGCGCACGTTTGCCCGCAATATTTTGTAATTCAGGTAATTGTAGCAAGACTTCGCTGATTTCCCGATCCTGTGGGTAGAGAATCTTCTGTCCGCTTACGGTATGTAGCGCCAGTGCGGTGGTGCGTCCAATGGCGAAATAAGTAGGTAGTTGGGGCCATTTACGATCTTGCTGATGCAGCTGTGATTGGGCAAAAGCAACCGCGTGTTGCGAGAGGGCAAACAACAGATCGCTCTCCCCCAGCGCTGCCAGTTGATCAGCAAGTTGCGGTAATTGTCGACCCGGAGAAAACTCAATCAGCGGAAAATGCCAGGCCACCTGCCCCAGTGTGCGCAGACGGCTCACTAACTCTTCTCCAGCGGGAGACGGGCGGGTGACCAGGATACTCATGCCGGGGCCTCTCCGTTATAGACTTCAGCGAGGATCTCGCGCGCGCCGTTATTCAGTAGCTCTTCTGCCAGCGAAATCCCCATTTGTTCGGCATCTTGCGGCGCACCGCGGCGTTCACCGCGAATAATCTGCGAACCGTCCGGCGCGCCGACCAGCGCACGTAGCCAGATTTCGCCATCAATAAGCTCGGCGTAGCTACCAATTGGCACCTGACATCCGCCTTCGAGACGGGTATTCATGGCGCGTTCTGCGGTAACGCGCAGTGCAGTTTCGTGGTGATTCAGCGCGGCAAGCAGCTCGCGAGTGCGTGTATCATCAAGGCGGCATTCAATACCGACTGCACCTTGTCCTACCGCCGGAAGAGAAATCTCGGGTGGTAACGCGGCGCGAATGCGGGACTCCAGACCTAAACGTTTTAGTCCGGCTACGGCAAGAATGATGGCATCGTATTCGCCGTTATCTAGTTTGCTCAGGCGAGTGCCGACGTTGCCGCGCAGGGAGCGGATAATCAGATCCGGGCGGCGTTCAGCCAGTTGGCACTGGCGACGTAAACTGGACGTCCCGACGATACTGCCTGCTGGTAACGCATCCAGACTGTCATAGTTATTGGACACAAAGGCATCGCGAGGATCTTCACGCTCGCAAATAGTGACCAGCCCCAGACCTTGCGGGAATTCAACCGGCACATCTTTCATTGAATGTACGGCGATATCAGCGCGATTCTCCAGGAGCGCGACTTCCAGCTCTTTTACAAATAAGCCTTTTCCGCCTACTTTCGCCAGCGGCGTATCAAGAATCACATCGCCGCGCGTCACCATCGGTACCAGTTCAACGACCAGGCCCGGATGGCTCGCCATCAACTTGTCTTTGACATAGTGTGCCTGCCAGAGTGCAAGTGGGCTTTGGCGTGTGGCAATTCTTAAAACATTGTCTAACATGCTTGTTACCGTCATTATCATCCGTGGTCCATCCTAACATCCTTGCCAGAGTGATGTCAGTGTTGTGGTGAAACGTAGACGCCTGCGCAAACCGTAAAATGAGGTCTGGCAGTGGATCCTGACAGGCGTTTCACGCCGTCGTAATAAGGAATTTACAGAGAATAAACGGTGCTACACTTGTATGTAGCGCATCTTTCTTTACGGTCAATCAGCAAGGTGTTAAATTGATCACGTTTTAGACCATTTTTTCGTCGTGAAACTAAAAAAACCAGGCTCGAAAAGTGGTAACGGTTACCTTTGACATACGAAATATCCCGAATGCCGCGTGTTACCGTTGATGTTGGCGGAATCACAGTCATGACGGGTAGCAAATCAGGCGATACGTCTTGTACCTCTATATTGAGACTCTGAAACAGAGACTGGATGCCATAAATCAATTGCGTGTGGATCGCGCGCTTGCTGCTATGGGGCCTGCATTCCAACAGGTCTACAGTCTACTGCCGACATTGTTGCACTATCACCATCCGCTAATGCCGGGTTACCTTGATGGTAATGTTCCCAAAGGCATTTGCCTTTACACGCCTGATGAAACTCAACGCCACTACCTGAACGAGCTTGAACTGTATCGTGGAATGTCAGTACAGGATCCACCGAAAGGTGAGCTTCCAATTACTGGTGTATACACCATGGGCAGCACCTCGTCCGTAGGGCAAAGTTGTTCCTCTGACCTGGATATCTGGGTCTGTCATCAATCCTGGCTCGATAGCGAAGAGCGCCAGTTACTACAACGTAAATGCAGCCTGCTGGAAAGCTGGGCCGCCTCGCTGGGTGTGGAAGTCAGCTTCTTCCTGATTGATGAAAACCGCTTCCGTCATAATGAAAGCGGCAGCCTGGGGGGCGAAGATTGTGGCTCCACCCAGCATATACTGCTGCTTGACGAATTTTATCGTACTGCCGTGCGTCTCGCCGGTAAGCGTATTCTGTGGAATATGGTGCCGTGCGACGAAGAAGAGCATTACGACGACTATGTGATGACGCTTTACGCGCAGGGCGTGCTGACGCCAAATGAATGGCTGGATCTCGGTGGCTTAAGCTCGCTTTCTGCTGAAGAGTACTTTGGTGCCAGCCTTTGGCAGCTCTACAAGAGTATCGATTCCCCATACAAAGCGGTGCTGAAAACACTGCTGCTGGAAGCCTATTCCTGGGAATACCCGAACCCACGTCTGCTGGCGAAAGATATCAAACAGCGTTTGCACGACGGCGAGATTGTATCGTTTGGCCTCGATCCATACTGCATGATGCTGGAGCGTGTTACTGAATACCTGACGGCGATTGAAGATTTCACCCGTCTGGATTTAGTACGTCGCTGCTTCTATTTAAAAGTGTGCGAAAAACTCAGCCGTGAACGCGCCTGTGTAGGCTGGCGTCGCGCAGTGTTGAGCCAGTTAGTGAGCGAGTGGGGTTGGGACGAAGCTCGTCTGGCAATGCTCGATAACCGTGCTAACTGGAAGATTGATCAGGTGCGTGAGGCGCACAACGAGCTGCTCGACGCGATGATGCAGAGCTACCGTAATCTGATCCGCTTTGCGCGTCGCAAGAACCTTAGCGTCTCCGCCAGTCCGCAGGATATCGGCGTACTGACGCGTAAACTGTATGCTGCGTTTGAAGCATTGCCAGGTAAAGTGACGCTGGTAAACCCGCAGATTTCACCCGATCTCTCGGAACCGAATCTGACCTTTATTTATGTGCCGCCGGGCCGGGCTAACCGTTCAGGTTGGTATCTGTATAACCGCGCGCCAAATATTGAGTCGATCATCAGCCATCAGCCGCTGGAATATAACCGTTACCTGAATAAACTGGTGGCGTGGGCATGGTTTAACGGCCTGCTGACCTCGCGCACCCGTTTGTATATTAAAGGTAACGGCATTGTCGATTTGCCTAAGTTGCAGGAGATGGTCGCCGACGTGTCGCACCATTTCCCGCTGCGCTTACCTGCACCGACACCGAAGGCGCTCTACAGCCCGTGTGAGATTCGCCATCTGGCGATTATCGTTAACCTGGAATATGACCCGACAGCTGCGTTCCGCAATCAGGTGGTGCATTTTGATTTCCGTAAGCTGGATGTCTTCAGCTTTGGCGAGAATCAAAATTGCCTGGTAGGTAGCGTTGACCTGCTGTACCGCAACTCGTGGAACGAAGTGCGTACGCTGCACTTCAACGGCGAGCAATCGATGATCGAAGCCCTGAAAACTATTCTCGGCAAAATGCATCAGGACGCCGCACCGCCAGATAGCGTGGAAGTCTTCTGTTATAGCCAGCATCTGCGCGGCTTAATCCGTACTCGCGTGCAGCAACTGGTTTCTGAGTGTATTGAACTGCGCCTTTCCAGCACCCGCCAGGAAACCGGGCGTTTCAAGGCGCTGCGCGTTTCTGGTCAAACCTGGGGCTTGTTCTTCGAACGCCTGAATGTATCGGTACAGAAGCTGGAGAACGCCATCGAGTTTTATGGCGCTATTTCGCATAACAAACTGCACGGCTTGTCAGTGCAGGTTGAAACCAATCACGTCAAATTACCGGCGGTGGTGGACGGCTTTGCCAGCGAAGGGATCATCCAGTTCTTTTTCGAAGAAACGCAAGACGAGAATGGCTTTAATATCTACATTCTCGACGAAAGCAACCGGGTTGAGGTGTATCACCACTGCGAAGGCAGCAAAGAGGAGCTGGTACGTGACGTCAGTCGCTTCTACTCGTCATCGCACGACCGCTTCACCTACGGCTCAAGCTTCATCAACTTCAACCTGCCGCAGTTCTATCAGATTGTGAAGGTTGATGGTCGCGAACAGGTGATTCCGTTCCGAACAAAATCGATTGGCAACCTGCCGCCCGCCAATCAGGATCACGATACACCGCTATTACAGCAGTATTTTTCGTGATGAGCGTGCCGGAAAGCGAGGCTTATCCGGCATGCAATCTTAGCGGAAACTGACTGTTTCACCCGCCTGTTGCGTCGCCGCCTGTTCCAGAAAATCCCAGAAGGTTTCGCCGCTGCGATCGCAAATCCATTCATCGCCTTTCAGGTCAAAATGGTAGCCGCCCTGTTTGGTTGCCAGCCACACCTGGTGCAGCGGCTCCTGGCGGTTAATAATGATTTTGCTGCCGTTTTCAAAGGTAATGGTCAGTACGCCGCCGTTGATTTCGCAGTCGATATCGCTGTCGCCATCCCTGTCGTCCAGACGCTCTTCAATGGTCAGCCACAGTTGATCAGCCAGGCGATGAAATTCACTGTCGTTCATTGTTGTATCCTGTTTTTAAGTGATGGCGGCAGTATAGCGGCATGGGGTCAGGGCTTCAAAGTTTGCACCTCTGCTGCTGCGTTCCGGCATGATTCATCCGTCACCGGAATAATGATGTCTCTGTTTTGAACTTCACGTACGTTCTCCTCTCTGACACGAGTTTTCGCCGGGCAGGGGGAGGGCGTAATCCTTACCTCTGTATCGGTCCATGTATAAACATTGTGATCGTCATAAGCGAAGCGATCGTTTTTAGTTAGCGGACCGTTAACTGGAATAATTTGCAAGCTCTTTGACCGTAATTGGCGGATAAAGTAAGCATGCTGTTTGCCGCTATTAAATGAGCGATCAATGACCAGGTCTGGCGTATCCAGCGGGATTATCTCAAGCTGGTCTTCACCAAATGTCGATAATTTTGTTACATACAGCCGATCTTTATATTGCGCAATATTGCCAGTAATCAGATGGAATTGTTCAGGTTCAATACCTGGTAGGTCTATCCACTTGCTCCACTGACGGTCGGGCGTGAGCTGTTTACGCCAGCGAACGCGACTTTCCCCTACTTCAAAAGAGACGTCATCATCTACGGGTATCGCTTTGCCTGATAATTGACCAAAGGGATAACGATGCAGACCCTTATTGTCGCGAAAAACCAGCAGTGAATGAGGTATCCAGCGAATTATCTCAAATGAGTCTGCATTCGCCGTAAGGTGAACGCCATTTAAATAAATATTCTGCCCACTGCGGATAAGCAGATCATTGGAATATGAATTTCTGTTTACACTCATAAGACGTGGATTAATACCCCACCATCTTTTTTCTAATACAGTAACATCACTGCTGCTCCCCTGACGTCGACCGGACAAGTAGAGATTTTTACTATCCACCAGCGTGGTAGAGTTACCTTCGATAGCTTTTAGTGTCGCCAGATCAACACGTGACGCGCCGCTATTACTTTCGGTGCGCTGTCCGTCAAAATAGAGGCTATATTTATCGACCGCGAAGCGGCCCATAGCCTGAAAGCTGGCAATATCGACAGTGGGTGTTCCCGGTGGATTGCTAACGATTTTGCCACGCCAGAGAATAACGCGGCCGTCTGCCACCCAGTGGTATTCCTCATTTTCTATGCTTATTTCATCGGAAGGTATATAACCCGTTTTCCCAGAGATATTTTTCACAAGGCGCAAATCGGCCCTGCTCATCTCCGGAAACTGGGCAATGATTTTCTTATCCCCCCAATAACCTTTACCGTAAGACATAACACCGTGATCATTGTAATAGTCGAACCCTATGGCCTGTACAGCAGGCGTCAGAAATGTGTGTCCCAACAGGATGAGTGCAACTGTGATTATTTGACCCTTCATTTTGTCGCCTCATTGCGCGGGGCAGGAATAAATTCGCCGTCATCAGTAATTTTTCCGTCCAGATATCCCGTTTTGTAATTTACGCCATAGACATATCCCGAATGTTGTTCCTTCCAGATTAAGCGAACTTGTTTCGGATCAGCGGTGCGGTATCGCCAGAGCTGCGCGCCATCAAAGCTGTAAATGTAGCGGTTATCGCGGGCATACCATCTGCGCAAAAAGGGATGGTCATTAAGATGGGCTTCGCGTTCATCCGGAGAACGGTTATCCAGTAAGATCAGCGGTCCGTCAGATTCAAACACGTGTAAACCGGAATGGTATGGCCACCCTTCGGCACGCGTAAGTAAATAGCCGTGGCGTTTCCCGGCGTTGAAACGTTTGTTGATAATAAGATTGGGATCATCAAGTTTCACGATCTCCAGCTTACGGTCACCAGACTCTGTTTCGATGATGGTATAAAGCGAGTCCTGATACTGGGCGACAGCATCACTGATGGGTTGAAACTGCTCCGGATCGAGTCCGGGTAATTCTTCCTGTTTACAAGCAGGTCCTTTACGCCAGAACACTTTCTTTTCCAGCAGAGAAAAATCCAGACAGTGCTTTGTTAAATCTTCATCTCACGCCAGATTTTCCTTGTCGAGGACTTTACGCTGCAGCCCGTTTTTATCACGCCAGGTCAAGAGTGAGCCGGGCATCCAGCGCACGACGGAAAAGGTGTCCGGGTCGGCATCAAGCTGTTCGCCGTTGAGCAGGATTTTGGTCCGTGTACGAGCCAGGGTATCCCAGGGGCCAAATGGTACGGCAATGCAGGGGTTAAACATGGTGGAAAACTTTCCTCGCTGATCCCAGGACTTCTGCGCCAGCACACGGAAACTCTCGGGGTCAGCGAGGCGATGCCCATTGATATACAAGAAATTAGCGTCACGTAATATCAGCCCCAGTAAGTCAGGATCCCAGGGAGGCCGGAATTCCACCTGATGCAGCGTTTTGATATCCAAGCTATTTCCACCACCATTGTCATCGGTGCGCTTGCCTTCAAAATAGAGACTGTGTTTATCTGCGGCAAAATCACCCCATGCCTTGAACGAGGCGACATCGACGGGAGGTGTGCCGGGAGGGTTTTGCACAACTTCACCCGCGTAGAGGATATTGCGACCATCGCTATGCCATGAATAATGAGGATACCAGGCCTGTGCGCCCTCATAGAGGTAGTCGGTTGTCAAATCAGTCAGAGGCGGTTCTTTATCCCATTCGTCTAGTGTTGTCGGGTCTATTAATAAATTGGGTAACCGACGCAAACTCTTGTAATTCACGTCAGGTAGAGAAAGATTTGTTTCTTTATAAGGGCGCAGGTACACCACGCCTTTTCCCTGTTTCTGGTAAATATTATGTTCAGGTGCGGAAAGCCGACATCCCCATGCCGACGATAAAAACAATGAACAAGCCAACAAACAAACCACATTGCGATAGTGCATAAAGCCATCCTGGCGCGAGGTGTTGATCACGAAACTGCCAGCAGAACATAAATCCTCACGAGTAAGCGTTATACTCGCAGCATTTCCTCACTTTTCAGACTTCATAAAGAGTCGCTAAACGCTTGCTTTTACGCCTTCTCCTGCGATGATAGAAAGCAGAAAGCGATGAACTTTACAGGCAATCCATAATGAAAAACGTGTTTAAGGTACTCACTGTATTACTTACTCTCTTCAGCCTGACGGGCTGCGGTCTGAAAGGTCCGCTCTATTTCCCGCCTGCAGATAAAAACGCACCGCCGCCGACCAAACCGGTAGAGACGCAAACGCAATCCACGGTGCCGGATAAAAACGATCGCGCCACTGGCGATGGTCCATCCCAGGTGAATTACTAAAAGTCAGTTTCTGTACCCGCGTGATTGGAGTAAATGATGCAGTTCTCGAAAATGCATGGCCTTGGCAACGATTTTATGGTCGTCGACGCGGTAACGCAGAATGTCTTTTTTTCACCGGAGCTGATTCGTCGCCTGGCGGATCGGCACCTGGGGGTAGGGTTTGACCAGCTGCTGGTGGTTGAGCCGCCGTATGATCCTGAACTGGATTTTCACTATCGCATTTTCAATGCTGATGGCAGTGAAGTGGCGCAGTGCGGTAACGGTGCGCGCTGCTTTGCCCGTTTTGTGCGTCTGAAAGGACTGACCAATAAGCGTGATATCCGCGTCAGCACCGCCAACGGGCGGATGGTTCTGACCGTCACCGATGATGATCTGGTCCGCGTAAATATGGGCGAACCCAACTTCGAACCTTCCGCCGTGCCGTTTCGCGCTAACAAAGCGGAAAAGACCTATATTATGCGCGCCGCCGAGCAGACAATCTTATGCGGCGTGGTGTCGATGGGAAATCCGCATTGCGTGATTCAGGTCGATGATGTCGATACCGCGGCGGTAGAAACGCTTGGTCCTGTTCTGGAAAGTCACGAGCGTTTTCCGGAGCGCGCCAATATCGGTTTTATGCAAGTGGTTAAGCGCGAGCATATTCGTTTACGCGTTTATGAGCGTGGGGCAGGAGAAACCCAGGCCTGCGGCAGCGGCGCGTGTGCGGCGGTGGCGGTAGGGATTCAGCAAGGTTTGCTGGACGAAGAAGTACGCGTGGAACTCCCCGGCGGTCGTCTTGATATCGCCTGGAAAGGTCCGGGTCACCCGTTATATATGACTGGCCCGGCGGTACATGTCTACGACGGATTTATTCATCTATGAAGCAACCAGGGGAAGAACTGCAGGAAACACTCACGGAGCTTGATGACCGGGCGGTTGTCGATTATCTGATTAAAAATCCTGAGTTTTTTATCCGCAATGCGCGCGCAGTAGAAGCGATACGTGTGCCGCATCCGGTACGCGGCACCGTTTCGTTGGTCGAGTGGCACATGGCCCGCGCACGTAATCACATTCATGTTCTGGAAGAGAACATGGCGTTGTTGATGGAGCAGGCTATCGCCAACGAAGGGCTGTTTTATCGCCTACTCTACCTGCAGCGCAGTCTCACCGCCGCCAGCAGTCTCGACGATATGCTGATGCGCTTTCACCGCTGGGCGCGCGATCTCGGCCTGGCTGGTGCGAGTCTGCGCCTGTTTCCAGATCGCTGGCGCTTAGGTGCGCCGTCGAACCACACTCATCTGGCATTAAGCCGTCAGTCTTTCGAACCGCTGCGTATTCAGCGTTTGGGGCAGGAACAGCACTATCTTGGGCCGCTTAACGGACCGGAGCTGCTGGTGGTGCTACCGGAAGCGAAAGCGGTGGGATCGGTGGCGATGTCGATGCTGGGAAGCGATGCTGATTTGGGTGTTGTGCTGTTTACCAGTCGCGATGCCAGTCACTATCAACAAGGGCAGGGAACGCAGTTACTTCATGAAATTGCGCTGATGTTGCCGGAGCTTCTGGAGCGTTGGATTGAACGCGTATGACCGATTTACACACCGATGTAGAACGCTACCTACGTTATCTGAGCGTGGAGCGTCAGCTTAGCCCGATAACCCTACTTAACTACCAGCGTCAGCTTGAGGCGATCATCAATTTTGCCAGCGAAAACGGCCTGCAAAGCTGGCAACAATGCGATGCAGCGATGGTACGTAATTTTGCTGTACGCAGTCGCCGTAAAGGGCTGGGAGCAGCAAGTCTGGCGTTACGGCTTTCTGCGCTACGTAGCTTTTTTGACTGGCTGGTCAGCCAGAACGAACTCAAAGCTAACCCGGCGAAAGGAGTTTCGGCACCGAAAGCGCCGCGTCATCTGCCGAAAAATATCGACGTCGACGATATGAATCGGCTGCTGGATATTGATATCAACGATCCCCTCGCTGTACGCGACCGTGCAATGCTGGAAGTGATGTACGGCGCGGGTCTGCGTCTTTCCGAGCTGGTGGGGCTGGATATCAAACACCTCGACCTGGAGTCCGGCGAAGTGTGGGTGATGGGGAAAGGCAGCAAAGAGCGCCGCCTGCCGATTGGTCGCAACGCTGTGGCGTGGATTGAGCACTGGCTTGATTTGCGCGACCTGTTTGGTAGCGAAGACGACGCGCTTTTTCTGTCGAAACTGGGCAAGCGTATCTCCGCGCGTAATGTGCAGAAACGCTTTGCCGAATGGGGCATAAAACAAGGGCTGAATAATCACGTTCACCCACATAAATTACGTCACTCGTTCGCTACGCATATGCTGGAGTCGAGCGGCGATCTTCGTGGTGTGCAGGAGCTACTGGGTCATGCCAACCTCTCCACCACGCAAATCTATACTCATCTTGATTTTCAACACCTTGCCTCGGTGTACGATGCGGCGCATCCACGCGCCAAACGGGGGAAATAATGCGTTTTTACCGGCCTTTGGGGCGCATCTCGGCGCTCACCTTTGACCTGGATGATACCCTTTACGATAACCGTCCGGTGATTTTGCGCACCGAGCGAGAGGCGCTTACCTTTGTGCAAAATTATCATCCGGCGCTGCGCAGCTTCCAGAATGAAGATCTGCAACGCCTGCGCCAGGCGGTACGGGAAGCGGAACCCGAGATTTATCACGACGTGACGCGTTGGCGTTTTCGTTCGATTGAACAAGCGATGCTCGACGCCGGGCTGAGTGCCGAAGAAGCCAGTGCAGGCGCACACGCAGCAATGATTAACTTTGCCAAATGGCGCAGCCGAATCGACGTCCCGCAGCAAACTCACGACACCTTAAAACAGCTGGCGAAGAAATGGCCGCTGGTGGCGATCACCAACGGTAACGCCCAGCCGGAACTGTTTGGTTTGGGGGATTATTTTGAGTTTGTGCTGCGCGCTGGCCCGCACGGGCGCTCAAAACCGTTCAGCGATATGTACTTTTTGGCTGCGGAAAAACTCAACGTGCCGATCGGCGAGATCTTACATGTTGGGGACGATCTCACCACTGACGTGGGTGGGGCAATTCGCAGCGGAATGCAGGCTTGTTGGATCAGACCGGAAAATGGCGATCTGATGCAAACCTGGGACAGCCGTTTACTGCCACATCTGGAAATTTCCCGGTTGGCATCTCTGACCTCGCTGATATAATCAGCAAATCTGTATATATACCCAGCTTTTTGGCGGAGGGCGTTGCGCTTCTCCGCCCAACCTATTTTTACGCGGCGGTGCCAATGGACGTTTCTTACCTGCTCGACAGCCTTAATGACAAACAGCGCGAAGCGGTGGCCGCGCCACGCAGCAACCTTCTGGTGCTGGCGGGCGCGGGCAGTGGTAAGACGCGCGTACTGGTGCATCGTATCGCCTGGCTGATGAGCGTGGAAAACTGCTCGCCATACTCGATTATGGCTGTGACGTTTACCAACAAAGCGGCGGCGGAGATGCGTCATCGTATCGGACAACTGATGGGCACCAGCCAGGGCGGCATGTGGGTAGGCACCTTCCACGGGCTGGCGCACCGCCTGCTGCGTGCGCACCATATGGACGCCAATCTGCCGCAGGATTTCCAGATCCTCGATAGCGAAGATCAGCTACGCCTGCTTAAGCGTCTGATCAAAGCCATGAACCTCGACGAGAAGCAGTGGCCGCCGCGCCAGGCAATGTGGTACATCAACAGCCAGAAAGATGAAGGCCTGCGTCCGCATCATATTCAAAGCTACGGTAATCCGGTGGAGCAGACCTGGCAGAAGGTGTATCAGGCGTATCAGGAAGCGTGCGATCGCGCGGGCCTGGTGGACTTCGCCGAGCTGCTGCTGCGCGCTCACGAACTGTGGCTTAACAAGCCGCATATCCTACAACACTACCGCGAACGTTTTACCAATATCCTGGTGGACGAATTCCAGGATACCAACAACATTCAGTACGCGTGGATCCGCCTGCTGGCGGGCGACACCGGCAAAGTGATGATCGTCGGTGATGACGACCAGTCAATCTACGGCTGGCGCGGGGCGCAGGTGGAGAATATTCAGCGTTTCCTTAATGATTTCCCCGGTGCCGAAATTATTCGTCTGGAGCAAAACTACCGCTCTACCAGCAATATTCTGAGCGCCGCTAACGCCCTGATTGAAAACAATAACGGGCGTCTGGGTAAAAAACTGTGGACCGATGGCGCGGACGGTGAGCCTATTTCCCTCTATTGCGCTTTTAACGAACTCGATGAAGCGCGTTTTGTGGTTAACCGCATCAAAACCTGGCAGGACAACGGCGGGGCGCTTGCCGAGTGCGCCATTCTCTACCGCAGTAACGCCCAGTCGCGTGTGCTGGAAGAAGCACTGTTGCAGGCGAGTATGCCGTACCGTATTTACGGCGGGATGCGCTTCTTCGAACGCCAGGAAATCAAAGATGCGCTCTCGTATCTGCGCCTGATTGCCAACCGTAACGACGACGCGGCCTTTGAGCGTGTGGTGAATACGCCAACGCGGGGTATTGGTGACCGGACGCTGGACGTGGTACGTCAGACATCGCGCGATCGCCAGTTAACACTCTGGCAGGCATGTCGTGAACTGTTGCAGGAAAAAGCCCTCGCCGGACGTGCTGCCAGCGCCTTACAGCGGTTTATGGAACTGATCGACGCCTTAGCGCAGGAAACTGCCGATATGCCGCTGCATGTACAGACTGACCGGGTAATTAAAGACTCCGGCCTGCGTACCATGTACGAGCAGGAGAAGGGCGAAAAAGGTCAGACGCGTATCGAAAACTTAGAGGAACTGGTGACGGCAACGCGCCAGTTCAGCTACAACGAAGAAGACGAAGATTTAATGCCGCTGCAGGCGTTCCTATCCCATGCGGCGCTGGAAGCAGGCGAAGGGCAGGCGGATACCTGGCAGGATGCGGTACAACTGATGACCATGCACTCGGCGAAAGGTCTGGAGTTCCCGCAGGTGTTTATCGTCGGTATGGAAGAGGGCATGTTCCCAAGCCAGATGTCGCTGGATGAAGGCGGGCGTCTGGAAGAAGAACGCCGTCTGGCCTACGTTGGCGTAACCCGCGCGATGCAGAAACTGACGCTGACCTACGCGGAAACTCGCCGTCTGTATGGCAAAGAGGTTTACCATCGCCCGTCGCGCTTTATTGGCGAGTTGCCGGAAGAGTGTGTGGAAGAGGTGCGCCTGCGCGCCACGGTAAGCCGCCCGGTCAGCCATCAGCGGATGGGTACGCCGATGGTCGAGAACGACAGCGGCTACAAGCTCGGCCAGCGTGTACGCCACGCTAAGTTTGGTGAAGGCACCATCGTCAATATGGAAGGCAGCGGTGAACATAGCCGTTTGCAGGTGGCATTCCAGGGCCAGGGAATCAAATGGCTGGTGGCAGCTTACGCCCGGCTGGAGTCGGTGTAACGTTGCCGGATGCGGTGCTGAGCACCTTATTTGGCCTAAAAAATCATTCAGATTCAATAAATTGCAACGTCATGTAGGCCGGATAAGGCGTTTACGCCGCATCCGGCATCAGCAGCATATTTAGTATCTGACACAAAGCTATCATTCTAACCTTTCCGCTCGACGGAAATCATGGTGACAAAAGGATAGCGTTGCCACGGGATTGCCCCGCCTTTCATATACATATGTGAAATCGTGCCACCAAGATAAAGCAGCTGCTCAACGTTCAGTTTCGCTTTGGCATAACAGGCAAAATCATAAAAATTTGTCGCCTGCTGGCTCAACAAAAACACGGCATTCCCATGTTTATTAATCCCAACACCGTTACGAATTTTACGTGAGGCGACGTTGGGATGAATACGCGGATTAATTACACCGTTTTCCATCAACATTGGTCCTGACTGCACCGCAAACTGAATATCTTTACTGGCTTTAAAAGCATCCAGACGAACGATGCCGACTTTATCTCCCGCGACATAAAACACGCCGCCAGGACGGATAAAGAAATTCCCTTCACCTGAAGCGAGATTTAACGCCACCTTCTG